>CAZRGD010000320.1:0-3564 GCA_964599505.1 uncultured Nitrospirota bacterium
GCCGCCCTCGCCTGGCTGGAGAGTGCGGGCTGGACGATCGCCCACGGTCCCGACATCGCCCCCGACATGCCCGCTGCCGAACGGGCGGACTACGGCGAGGTCGTCCTTCCCCAGCGTCTGCGCGACGCGATCGCACGGCTCAATCCGGAGCTCCCCGCCGAGGCGCTCGAGGAGGCATTTCGCAAGCTGACGCGCCCCGAGGGGGCCGACCTGATCCAGCGCAACCGCGCGGTGCATCGCCTGCTGGTGGACGGCGTGACGGTGGAGTATCGCGATACCACGGGCGCGATCCGCGGCGCCCAGGCACGGGTGATCGACTTCGACGACCCTGCGAACAACGACTGGCTGGCGGTGAACCAGTTCACGGTGGTGGAGCGCAAGCACAACCGCCGGCCGGACGTGGTGCTCTTCGTCAACGGCCTGCCACTTGGGGTGCTGGAGCTGAAGAATGCCGCCAACGAGGAGGCCACGATCTGGACGGCCTATCAGCAGCTCCAGACCTACAAGGCGGAGGTGCCGGCGTTGTTCGCGACCAACGCCGTGCTGGTCGTCTCCGACGGCGTCGAGGCGCGCGCCGGGACCCTCACCGCCGGGCGGGAGTGGTTCAAGCCCTGGCGCACGATCTCGGGCGAGGCGCTGGCGGACGCCCATACGCCCGAGCTACAGGTCGTGATCGAGGGGCTCCTGGCATCGAGCCGTCTCCTCGATCTGGTTCGCGACTTCATCGTGTTCGAGGACGACGGCAGCGGGCACATTGCCAAGAAGATGGCGGGCTACCACCAGCTCCACGCGGTGCAGGTCGCAGTGGGAGAGACGCTCCGTGCCGCTGAGCCGGCGATGGTGGACCAGGCGGGGGAACCCACCGGCCGCTACGAGTCGGGTCGGAAGCCGGGCGGCAAGCCCGGCGACCGGAGGGTGGGTGTGGTGTGGCACACCCAGGGCTCGGGCAAGAGCCTGACCATGGCCTTCTACGCCGGACGGATCATCCGCGAGCCGGAGATGGAGAACCCGACCCTCGTGGTTCTCACCGACCGCAACGACCTGGACGATCAGCTCTTTGGCACGTTCTCGCGCTGCAGCGAGCTGCTACGCCAGCCGCCGGTGCAGGCCAAGAGCCGCGCGCACCTGCGCGAGCTGCTCAGCGTGGCAGCAGGTGGGGTGGTGTTCACGACCATCCACAAGTTCATGCCGCCTTCGGCGGCACCCTCACCCCAGCCCTCTCCCAGAGGGAGAGGGGCCGGGGGTGAGGGTCCGCTATCACTACGACGAAACGTCGTAGTGATAGCGGATGAGGCGCACCGCAGCCAGTACGATTTCATCGACGGTTTTGCGCGGCATATGCACGACGCCCTGCCGCACGCATCCTTCATCGGTTTCACGGGCACCCCGATCGAACTCGCCGACGCCAACACCCGTGCCGTGTTCGGCGACTACATCAGCGTCTATGACATCCAGCGCGCGGTCGAGGACGGCGCCACGGTCCCGATCTACTACGAGAGCCGGCTGGCCAAGCTCATGCTCGATGAGACCGAGCGGCCGAGGATCGATCCCGAGTTCGAGGAGGCGACCGAAGGCGAGGAGATCGAGCGCAAAGAGAAGCTCAAGACCAAATGGGCCCAGCTCGAGGCCATCGTGGGATCGGAGAAGCGGCTCGCGATCCTCGCCCGCGACATCGTCGGGCACTTCGAGACGCGCGGCGAGGCCCTGGATGGTAAGGCGATGATCGTCTGCATGAGCCGGCGCATCTGCGTGGAGCTGTACGATGAGATCGTCAAGCTGCGGCCCGATTGGGCGGACGACGAGGACGACCAGGGCACGATCAAGGTGGTCATGACCGGCTCGGCCTCGGATCCCGTGGACTGGCAGCGGCACATCCGCAACAAGCCCCGCCGCGAGGTACTGGCCAATCGCTTTCGGGACCCCACCGATCCGCTCCGCATGGTCCTTGTCCGCGACATGTGGCTCACCGGCTTCGACGCGCCCAGCCTGCACACGATGTACATCGACAAGCCGATGCGCGGCCACGGCCTGATGCAGGCGATCGCACGGGTGAACCGCGTGTTCAGGGACAAACCGGGCGGGCTCGTCGTCGACTACCTGGGATTGGCCCACGAATTGAAGCAGGCGCTGGCGACCTACACCGAGAGCGGTGGTACCGGGCGCACTGCGCTCGATCAGGAGGAAGCCGTCGCGGTGATGCGGGAGAAGTATGAGGTGTGTTGCGGGCTGTTCCATGGGTTCGACTGGTCGATGTGGACATCGGGAGCCCCAGAGGAACGGCTCGGATTGCTGCCCCGCGCTCAGGAGCATGTGCTTGCGCAAGAGAACGGCAAGGACCGTTGTCTGCGTGCGGTGCGGGAGTTGTCGCAAGCCTTCGCGCTGGCGGTGCCGCACGAGGAGGCGCTGCGCATCCGAGACGACGTGGCCTTCTTTCAGGCGGTGCAGGCGGTGCTCGCCAAGCGTGCTCCGGGGGACGCACGCCCGGAGGAGGATCTCGACCACGCGGTGCGCCAGATCATCTCGCGTGCGGTGGCCCCCGAAGGTGTGGTGGACGTCTTCGCCGCGGCCGGTCTAGAGAAGCCCGACCTCTCGATCCTCTCGGACGAGTTCCTGGCCGAGGTGCGGGGCATGCCTCAGCGGAACCTTGCGGTCGAGTTGTTGCAGAAGCTTCTCAAGGGCGAGCTGGCCACCAGGCGGCGCAAGAATGTCGTGCAGGCACGCTCTTTCGCCCAGATGCTGGAGCAGACGATCCGGAAGTACCAGAACCGCGCCATCGAGGCGGCCCAAGTGATCGAGGAGCTGATCCAGCTCGCGAAGGAGATGCGCGAGGCGAGTTCACGTGGCGAGTTACTTGGGCTCTCGGAGGACGAGCTGGCCTTCTACGATGCCCTGGAAACGAACGACAGCGCAGTCAAGGTGCTCGGCGACGACACACTGCGCGGCATCGCACGCGAGCTGGTCGAGACGGTTCGCAATAACGTGACCATCGACTGGACGTTGCGGGAAAATGTCCGTGCCCAGCTTCGCGTCCTGGTCAAGCGCATCTTGCGCAAGCACGGATACCCGCCCGACAAGCAAGAGAAGGCGACGCAGACCGTGCTCGAACAAGCGGCGCTTCTCTCGGGAACGTGGGCCACAACATGAGGAGAGCGTCTAACCACCGGTTGCAGCGGATGGTCCGCTGCGTGACCCGCCGCTGAATCGAAGCACTATACGGCTGAAGGAAAGCTAACCGACGCCCGAGATTGCCCGATTCTATGGCTCACAAAATCCACCAAGTACAGCACTTCGAGCGCGTCGCGCCTTTCACATTACGCGTCTTCTTTGAGGATGGCATGGAGCAGGTCATCGATTTCCGTCCCATTCTCTCGGGGGAAATCTACGGTCCCCTTGCCGATAGTGAGGTCTTCGACCAGGTTCGCATCGACCAAGAGGTGCATACCTTGGTGTGGCCAAGCGGGGCGGATTTCGACCCAGCCACACTTCACGATTGGCCGGAATCTAGGAGTCTGTCGGACTTTGGCGATCGTGACGAGGGAAAGCGGGCTCGAGTCCGGATTGCGA
>CAZRGD010000321.1:0-3475 GCA_964599505.1 uncultured Nitrospirota bacterium
AAGCACGCTGTCCGTCATGAGCAAACGAGGATAGGCAGTTCGTGAGATGACGGCGCCACGCCTTTCTTCTCCCTCCCTCTGCGTCTCCGCGTCTCTGCGCGAGGCCCCAACCGACGATTATGGGGTGGCGGGCGAGCGCTTGACTGGCCGCCCTCTTCACGAGGATGATCCACCCTTTAGCTACGTCGTAACTCATTGAAAAACATGAAGACTCAAGAAATCGAGCCACGTAACCAGGCGATCCTGAGGGCGATCGTTCAGGACTATATCGTCACCGCGGCGCCGGTGAGCTCGCGCACCGTGGTGCGCCGTCACGGCCTGAAGATGAGCGCCGCGACGGTACGCAACGTGATGGCCGACCTCTCCGAGATCGGCCTCATCACCCAGCCCCACGCCTCCGCCGGTCGCGTCCCCACCGACCTCGGCTACCGTCTCTACGTCGATACCCTCCTCTCCACCCAGGGGCCGTCGGAGGCGGAGCGGAAGATCATCGCCGCCCCCCCCACCGACCACGGGGTAGAGGGGCTCCTCGCCTCCTCCTCCCGGCTCCTGTCCGGCCTCACCCACCACGTGGGGCTGGTCTCCGCCCCGTGTCTCGGAGAGACGATCCTGGAGCACATCGAGCTCGTGCGCCTCGACCGCCATCGCATCCTTGCCATCCTCGTGAGCGGTTCCAATTATGTCCAGAATCGCATCTTCCACACCGACCGTGACGTCTCGGAAAAGGAGCTGGCACGTATCTCCCGCCACCTCAACGAGCAGTTCCACGGCCTTACCTTAGAGGCGGTACGACAGCGGGCGGAACGGGAGCTGCGCAAGACACGAGAGGTCTATTACCACCTGATCATGGAGGCGGTCCGCGAGGAACAACTGACCACCGATTCGGCAACCCACCTCCTCTTTCTGGAGGGGGCGAGCACCCTCCTCGACGAGCCGGAGTTTGACAACATCGACCGCGCCCGCGAGCTCCTCGCCGCCCTGGATGAGCGCGGCAACCTCCTCACCATCCTCGACCGGGTGGTGGAGGCGGACGGGGTGCAGGTCTTCATCGGCGCCGAGACCCTGCTCGGGAAGAACGTGGACTGCAGCGTGGTGGCGGCCCAGTACGGTATCGAAGGGCGAGTCCTGGGCGCGGTCGGCGTCATTGGCCCGCGGCGGATGGACTATGCGCGGGTGATCCCCCTGGTGGAGCTCACCTCACGGGTCGTGGAAAGGAAGCTACAAGGCGTATGAGCACCCAACCGAAGCCGAATCACGAGGAGAGTGACCTCACCCCCGAGACCCTCGACGTCGCCGCCGAAGGGATGCCGGACATCGAGCCCACCGCGGTGAACGACGAGGAGAAAGCGCCGTCGCGCGAGGAGGAGATCGAACGCCAGGCCCGAGAGACCTACGAGCGCCTCCTGCGGGTGAGCGCCGAGCTCGACAACTACAAGAAGCGCACCGCCCGGGAGAAGGCGGATCTCATGCGCTACGCCAACGAGAAGCTGGCACGTGACCTCCTGGAGACGGTGGACAACCTGGAGCGCGCCCTGGCGCACCACAACGAGGGTGCCGCGGCGGACGCCGACGTCGCCCTCGCGACCGGGGTGGAGATGACCCTCAAACTGCTCCTCGACACCCTCAAGCGCCACGGCGTCACCCCGATCGAGGCGGTAGGCGAGCCCTTTGACCCGAACCTCCACGAAGCGGTAGGCGAGACCGCCTCGGATACGGTGGAGTCGGGCCAGGTGGCCGAAGAACTCCAACGCGGCTACCTCCTCCACGACCGCCTCCTGCGCCCGTCGATGGTGTTGGTGTGTCGGAAACCGTAGGAGCGAGCTTGCTCGCGAACCCAGTGGCGACGGATGAACATTCGCCGCGACTCCGGGTTCGCGAGCAAGCTCGCTCCTACACAATTTCCTCCACGGTGCGGTTCAACGGGGGGTAGCGCCCCCGCGCGACCGTCCCCATATTCAATTGCGGGAGCAGCGGATTGCCGTCTTGCTCCCTTTCAGACACTGACCTCGTAGACGTATCCGCATCCGGCGGACGAACCAAGGAGAGAGCATGGGCAAGATCATCGGCATCGACCTCGGGACCACCAACTCGTGCGTGGCGGTCATGGAGGGCGGCGACCCCACCGTCATCGCCAACCAGGAGGGCAACCGCACCACCCCGTCGATCGTCGCCTTCACCGACAAGGGGGAGCGACTGGTGGGGCAGGTGGCGAAGCGCCAGGCGGTCACCAACCCGGAGCACACCATCTTCTCGGTGAAGCGATTCATCGGCCGCAAGTTCGACGCCCCGGAGACCAAGCGCGCCGCCAAGACCCTCCCGTACCACCTGGAGAAGGCGGCGAACGGCGATATCCGCGTCAAGGTGGACGACAAGAGCTACAGCCCGCAGGAGATCTCCGCGAGGGTCCTGCAGAAGATGAAGCAGACCGCGGAGGACTACCTCGGCGAGCCGGTCACCGAGGCGGTCATCACCGTCCCCGCCTACTTCGACGACTCGGAGCGCCAGGCGACCAAGGACGCCGGCAAGATCGCCGGGTTGGACATCAAGCGGATCATCAACGAGCCCACCGCCGCGGCCCTGGCCTACGGCCTGGAGAAGACCGGCGAGCACACGGTGGTGGTCTACGACCTCGGCGGCGGCACCTTCGACGTCTCCATCCTGGAGATGGCGGAGGGGGTCTTCGAGGTGAAGTCGACCAACGGCAACACCTACCTCGGCGGTGACGACTTCGACCAGCGCGTCCTCGACTGGCTCATCGAGGAGTTCAAGAAGGACCAGGGGATCGACCTGAAGGGCGACAAGATGTCCCTCCAGCGCCTCAAGGAGGCGGCTGAGAAGGCGAAGATCGAGCTCTCCACCGCCCAGGAGACGGAGATCAACCTCCCCTTCATCACCGCCGATGCCTCCGGCCCGAAGCACCTGAACATCAAGCTCAGCCGCGCCCGCTTCGAGCAGCTCGTGGGCGACCTGGTCACCTCCACCCTCGGCCCGTGCGAGCGGGCGCTCACCGATGCCGGGATCTCCAAGGACGAGATCGACGACGTCATCCTGGTCGGCGGCATGACCCGCATGCCCCTGGCGCAAAAGGAGGTGGAGAAGTTCTTCGGCCGGGCGCCGCACAAGGGGGTGAACCCGGACGAGGTGGTGGCGATCGGTGCCGCCATCCAGGGCGGGGTGCTCAAGGGTGACGTGAAGGACGTGGTCCTGCTGGACGTCACGCCGCTGTCGCTCGGCATCGAGACCCTCGGCGGGGTGATGACCAAGCTCATCGAACGCAACACCACCATCCCGACAAAGAAGAGCCAGGTCTTCTCCACCGCCGCCGACAACCAGCCGGCGGTCTCGGTCCACGTCCTCCAGGGCGAGCGCGAGATGGCCTCGGACAACAAGACCCTGGCCACCTTCGACCTCACCGGCATCCCGCCGGCGCCGCGCGGCGTGCCGCAGATCGAGGTCACCTTCGACATCGACGCCA
>CAZRGD010000322.1:0-3475 GCA_964599505.1 uncultured Nitrospirota bacterium
TGATGTCAGAGACGGAGGAGGAGTGACGCGGGGGGTGGTGGGGGGGGGGCTGGAGGGGTGTAGGCGCCAGGGACGGGGGGGTCCGGCGGGGGGGGGGGGGAGCGGGGGGGAGGAGGGCGAGGATGGCGATCGCCGCCCACGGCCGGTCTCCACCGAGGCAGAGGGCCGCATCGAGGGGGATGATGGCCAGCAGGATACGGCCCACCGCCCCCTGAAGGCGAGGCGGTGTCGGTTCGCGCAGGGCGGTGATCAGCGCCGGCAGCGGCAGGGCGAGGGGGAGGAGGGCGGCGAGGGCGTGTAGTCGCAGGGGGCCGACGGCCAGGGCGACCACTGCTGCGGCCGCCGCCGCGAGTCCGATGAGGCCGCCCTGCGCCCCGCGCGGGTCACCGCCGGTCGCCTCCGTCCGGCTCACCTCCATCGCCGCCACCACCAGGAGGGCGAGGGGGAGGGGGAGGATCCAGCTCACCGGGGTGAGCCCAGCGACCGCCGCCCCCATGAGGAGGTTGAGGTAGCGGCAGCCGGCCATGGCGGTCCCGCCCATCCACGCGGACCGCTTGAGCCCGGCGTCATAGGCGGCGGCGAGGAGGGCAATGGCGCCGGCGATGGCGCCGCACGCCGGGGCGACCGCCGTGGCGAGGGCGACGCCGAGGCCGAGCAGGGAGAACCCCACCGTCGCCGCCGCCCACGGCGTGATCTCCCCGGCGGGCAGGGGCCGGCCGGGCCGCTCCTCGCGGTCGACCACGCGGTCGAACCAGTCATTGAGGACCACGCCGCCGCCGTAGAGGCAAATCGACGCCGCCACCAGCGACGCCACCGCCCCCGGTCCGGGGACGGCGCCGGCGGCGAGGGCGATGCCGGCGGCGGGGTCGGCGACCGCGGTGAAGAGGTTGGGGAGGCGCAGGAGGCGTGCCCACGCCGTTGCCCGGTCGCCGCGACGGCTCACCGGATCCACCGGCCGAGGAAGTCGCGCGCCGCCCGCGCCGCCGCCTCGGGGGCGTCGACGCAGGTGTAGAGCTCCACCGCCGCGGCGCCGTCGTAGGCGACATCGGCCAGCGCCGCGAAGAGGGCGGCGAAGTCGATCTCCCCGTCGCCCGGCACCCGGTGGTAATGGACCCGATCGCGGATGTCTTCGAGGTGGAGGTGAAAGAGGCGGCTCGTCCCCATCTCGCGGACCACCGCCGCCGGCGCTTCCCCCACCACCCAGGCGTGGCCCACGTCGAGGTTGAGGCCCAGGGCCGGGCTCGCCACCGCCGCGAAGAGGGCTGTCGCCTGGCTCGCCCGCTCGATGAGCAGCCCCGGCTCGTACTCCAGGGCGATCCGCACCCCGAGGCGCTCCGCCGCCGCGGCCAGCTCGCCCACGGCGTCGACCAGGAGCGGCCACGCCGTCTCGGGAGGGCAGCCGGGGCGGGCGCGACCGGCGGTGATTGTCACCACCGGTGCCTCCAACTCCGCCGCAACCTCCAGCGCCCGGCGGGTGAAGTCGATGCGCCAACGGCGCAGGTCGGCGTTCGGGTGGCAGAGGGAAGGGCCGAAGAGCGGCTCGTCGGGTGGATCGCGGTAGTAGCCTACCGCGGTGTTGGCGTTGAGCGCGGCTACGGTCAGACCGAGGTCGGCGAGGCGGCGGCGCAGGCGGGCAAGGGTCGCGGCGTCGAGCTTCGGCGGCCACAGGTGCGGCCGATCCGCGAGGAGCTCGACGTGGCCGTAGCCGGCCGCGGCGATCGCATCGCACGCCGCCTCCAGGGAGGTGCGGGTGAAGCCGTTGGTGGAGAAGGCGAGCTGCATGGCGGGGAGCTTACCGTGGACGCCACCGCCGGCCGAGGGGAGGATGTACCGCAGGCGTCGCCCCCCCGGCGCGTGCTGCGGCCATGCGATTTGATCCCCCCCTGATCGAGGCGACCCTGATCCGCCGCTACAAGCGGTTCCTCGCCGACGTGCGCCTCGCCGACGGCCGCGAGCTCACCGTCCACTGCGCCAACCCGGGGCGGATGGACGGCTGCCGCGAACCGGGCAGCCCGGTGCTCCTCTCCGACTCCCGCAACCCGAAGCGCAAGCTGCGCTACACCTGGGAGCTGGTCCACACCGGCGCCACCTGGGTCGGAGTCAACACCATGCGGACCAACACCGTCGTCCGCGAGGCGATCGAGGCGGGAACGATCGGCGAGCTCACCGGCTACCCGGAGCTGCGCGCCGAGGTGAAGTACGGCGAGCGCAGCCGGGTCGACCTCCTGCTGTCGCGCGGCGCGGCGCGCTGCTACGTGGAGGTGAAGAACGTCACCCTCGCCGAGGCCGGGTGCGCCCTCTTCCCCGACGCGGTGACCGCCCGCGGCCTCACCCACCTGCATGAGCTCGCCCGGCGGGTCGCCGCCGGCGACCGGGCGGTGATGTTCTACCTGGTGAACCGTGAGGACTGCGACCGTTTCGCCCCCGCCGTTTCCATCGACCCGGCCTACGCCGCCGGCCTGGTGGAGGCGGCGGCGGCGGGGGTCGAGGTAGTGGTCTACGCCGCCCGCGTCCGGCCGGAGGGGATCGAGGTGGCAGGGGCGATCCGGGATGTGATGCTGGGGAAGCGACTCAACGCAGAGACGCGGAGAGGGGGAGGCGCAGAGGGAGGGATCCCGAAGTGAGGTGTCGTGGGCGGCGTGCGGTGGGTGGGGCGGGCGCCTGGAGGTGGCTTTCAACGCAAAGGCGCGAAGCTACAAAGGGATAGTGTGACCCGGAGAAACGTCTTTACCGCAACAGCCGTCGTTCCAGTAATGCCTGCATGTCCCGGCGGCCGTCGAGAACGGCGTGAATGACCACCTTGGGTTTGGCTACCTGGTAGATCACGCGGTACGGCTTGAAGTGGACTTCGCGGTAGGTGGTGACACCGAGCCGTTCGAGCTCCGGCGGCACGTGGCCCCGGTCCGGGAGCTCGGCCAAGTCCGTGCACAGTGCCTCCAGCCGGTCGAGGACGTGGGCGGCACGGCCGCGGGAGTCGTGGGTGGCGATGTAGTGGACGATGTCGGCGAGATCGCGCTCGGCTTCGTCCGTGAGGAGGACGCGGTGGCGTCTCATCGGTCGTCGTCACCGATCTCCTTGCGAAGGTCGGCGAGGACGGCGCTTGCTGGCCGGGTCCGGCCCTCGGCGAGACTACGGCCGCTCTGGGCGAGGAGCTTCAGCAGGGCGACGCTCTCCTGGAGCTGCTCGTAGCTTTCCAGATCTTGTAGCACCACCTTGGCCTCTCCGTGTTGGGTGATGATGTAGGGACGTCGGCTCTCGGCCACCTCGCGGATCATCTCGGCCGCGTGGGCCTTCATGTAGCTGATGGGCTTCACCGAATCTGCCAGTCGCATAGGGACCCCGTGAGAAAAGTCGGATAGACCCAAACGTAAACCGTATGTGGGTCATCCGCAACCGGCCGGGGCTTTGGCCATAATCGTCGGGTCCAGATCGGGATCGCTATCGGGATCGGGTCTCGTCCCAGGCCCGGATCCCG
>CAZRGD010000323.1:0-3464 GCA_964599505.1 uncultured Nitrospirota bacterium
CACGACTCGAACCGTTGCCAAGCGCCAACATGTGCCGCTGGTGGGCGCAGGTGGATACCAGAAGGCATTTATCGAGGTAGGGCTCCGTTTTTTCGCAGAGCGTCAACACTTCGATGGGCTATGGAACAAGCTCGCACCGGATGGCAGGACCAAGCTTGGGCGGCGGTGGGAGGAGCTAGGAGAAGCGGTCTATGAGAGCTTCCACCCGGCCGAGCGTGCCTCTGAAGACGAGGGCGAGGCTGTTGATGGTGGAAAGGATGAGACGAGCACCACGACCGTTTGGGATGTCGTCGAGTCCTGGATGGATGATGATAGCGCCATCCCGGAGGAGCTACGTGATCTAGGGGGAGATCTCCGCGAGCATCTTCGCAGCGCACGCCGCGAAGCCTGGGAGAAGACCTGCTCCCAGCGTGTGCGCGATAGTGCTGACCTCATTCTCTACAGAGGGGATGGAACGCGGGCGGGGTCGTTGCAGGACGGTGGGCTGTCGGATGGACAACGCAACACGGCCGTCTTGGCGATGGTGCTCGCAGACGGCGAAGGGCCGGTGCTCATCGATCAGCCGGAGGAGGAGCTCGACTCGGACTTCATCTACCGTCAACTTGTTCCCATGTTGCGGGCGGTCAAGGAGAGGCGGCAGGTCATTGTCGTCACGCACAACGCGAACCTGCCTGTGAATGGTGACGCCGAGCTCGTCTACGCGCTGCGGACGGTAAATGGACGCGGTGTCGTGCGCGCAGCCGGTGGTCTGGACAAGGCGGACGTCAGCGACGCAGTGCTCGACATCATGGAAGGATCGCGGGAGGCATTCCGGCGGCGGCGAGAGAAGTACCGATTCTGAGAAAAGGGCGGTGAGATCATGATCAATCGACTCTACGTGGACAACTACAAATGCCTCGTCAACTTCGACCTGAAGCTCGACGAGTTGTCGCTGTTGCTGGGACCCAATGGGGTGGGGAAGTCGTCGGTTCTCGACGTGGTCTTCGCGGTCCGACAGCTTCTAAGCGGTACGGCAAAGGTCACAGATCCGGATATCTTCCCAACCGCTTCGTTGACGCGATGGCAGTCGAGAGAGGTTCAGGTGATCGAGCTGGAGGTGGCCGTCAGCGGCGAGGAGCTGACCTACCGTCTGGAGATCGAACATGATCGCCAACGCAAGCGGGCGCGGATCACCCGCGAGAGGCTTGTTGAAAAGGACAACCCGCTGTTCTCGTTCGAGATGGGCACGGTCCAGCTTTATCGGGATGATCACTCGGAAGGTCCGCGCTACTCCGCGGACTGGGGTGAGTCGGCGCTGGCCCGAGTCCCCGCATATGGTGAACAGAATCGTCGCCTTACCTCGTTCCTGGAGTATATGCGCAAGATCATCGTTTGCGGGCTCTATCCGGCCGGTTTCGTACCTGAGTCCTCTCATCGCGACTCGATCTTGCTTCGAGACGCGAGCAACTTCGTATCCTGGTACCACCACCTGGTTCTCAAGCGTCAGGATTTGGTCTCGGACTTCAACAAGCAGCTACAGGATGTCATCCACGGCTTCAGGGCCGTCAACCTTCCGCCCGTTGGGCAGGAGACGGTTGCCATGGAGGTCCTGTTTCAGGAGGGGGAGCAGCGCTACGACCTCCGAGTCGACGAGATCTCAGATGGACAGCGTGCGCTCATTGCCGTCTATGCGCTGGTCTATCTCACGGCTGATCAGGGTTACTCACTGTTCCTCGACGAGCCCGAGAACTACCTGGCGCTTCGGGAGATTCAGCCGTGGTTGTTCGCCCTCGAGGATGCTTGCGGTGAGACGCTGTCGCAGGCGGTGCTGTGCTCCCATCACCCCGAGCTGATCGACTACCTGGGTGGGGATCGGGGGATCCTCCTGGCACGAGAGTCTTCGGGCGTGATCAAACCGGGACGAATCGATGAGGCGCTTCGTGACGAGGGACTCAAGCTGTCCGAGCTCGTTGCGAGAGGGTGGGAGCGATGAGTTACAGGGTCAACGTGGTCATCCTGTGTGAGGACAAGCAGCATGCGACCTTCGCGCGTCGCTTTCTCAAAAAGATGGGCTGGGACAAGCCGCCGAGGGTCGTACCTTGGCCGCAGGGTCAGGGCTCCGGCGAGCAGCATGTCCGCGAGTGTTTCCCAGTCGAGCTGAAGAGCTACAGGTCGAATCGTGGTGCCGTCGGTCAGGCCCTCGTCGTGATGCTGGATGGTGACGACAGGGGCGTCCGCGCCCGGCGTGCCGAGCTCGAAGCCGCATGTGAAGCGTCCGGTGTGGCTGCACCGGCGGCCGGCGAGCGCGTTGCTCTCTTCGTTCCGACATGGAACATCGAGACGTGGTTTGCATACCTCGATGGGCAGGATGTGGACGAAGGAAAGAAGGACTACTCCAGGCTGTCCCGGGAGGGTGAATGCCAGCGACATGTGGATGCCCTGGTGAAGATGTGTCGCCAGGGGCAGCTCCGGCAGCCTGCCCCGCCCTCCCTGGAGGCTGCGTGTCAAGAGTATGGGCGACTCCGGGCGGTGACCCGATGAACGTCATGGAGGTCAAGAGCCAGACTGTCCTCGACGCCCTGCTGGGCTCGCTGGAGGCGGCTTCCGTTTACAACGGTGATGTCCAGGTCGCGCCGGCTGTGGTGCTGTGGCCGGACCGTGACGGGCAGTGGGCATCCCTCGTACCGGAGCTGCGGACAATGCTGCCGCAGCTCCTCACGTTGGGTGATTACGATCCGGCGGCGCGCACCGGTCCGGCGACGTGGATCAAGTGCATGATCGCGAGGACGTTGCCCGAAGCCGACTGGCCCAAGGACGTCGTCCCGATCCTCTACCTCCCGGGCGTGAGCCGGCTCGACCTGCGGGCCGTGGAGAGCTGCCCGAAGCGCCTGCAGCCCCTCGCCGAGTTGCAGTACCGCGGCGTGTTCTGGACCCAGCAGAACGGTCGCGACTGGTCCGTTCTGGCCTTCCTCAAGGGGAACAGCGGAGGCCTCGGCCTCGATGTCGCGCAGGACGCGAAGACCCTCGAAGCGATGAGCCGAGCGCTGGTGCAGCTCGCCGACACGCCCGTGGCGAGCTTGCGCGGGCGCAGGCTCGAGGCGTCGGACTTCGACCACCTCCTCACGACCGACCCGGTGCGCGACATCCTGCGATGGCTCAATGACCCAGCGGGGACGAAGGACCAGTGGGGACCGGGTATGTGGGGGGCGTTCCGATCGGTCTGCAAGGCGGACTTCGGCTTCGACCCGAAGACCGACGGCGAGCTGACGGGCGCGGAGAAGCTGGCGGGCAAGGAGGGGAAGTGGGAACGGGGCTGGGCCCGGATGGCGGGGACGGCCAGCCCCTACCCCTGGCTCCTGGCCACCTCGTGGGTGGCCGGGGTGGGGGGGCGGGTGAACGGGCGGACGGTGGACGTGGACCAGCATCGGCGGCCGGGGGCGGTGGTGGAGATCGTCACGGACGAGCGGCAGCAGCCTCAGGCCGAA
>CAZRGD010000324.1:0-3462 GCA_964599505.1 uncultured Nitrospirota bacterium
TCACCCCCCATCCCCCACCCCTGGGGCGCGCGTAGCGCGCCCCTACGCCGCCTTCACGCCGGCGAGGCCAACGATCTCCGGCACCACCTGAATGCCATCGCGGCGCAATAGCGCGGTGGTGACGCCGCAGCCGGGGAGTATCCGGCCGCCCTGATGCAGCCGGTGGTAGCCGCACGACGGCGACCCCTCCTTGAGGATCGCCGCGTGCGCCCCGTAGCGACGGGCGATCTCCAGGCAGCAGTGGGCGCCGTCGACGAAGAGGGCGGTGACATCGCGGCCGTCGCTATCCACCACCCGGGAGGCGCCGTCGAGGACCGTGTGGCCGTCGCCATGGTCAATCTCCGCGGCGGCGCGCGGGCATGGGAGGCCGCCGAGCATCTCCGGACAGATGGGTATGAGGTGGCCGGCGATCACGTGGGACAGGAGCCCCGGCTCCTGACGAGCGGTGGCATCAAAACGGCACGGCACCCCGGTGAGGCAGGCGCTCACCAGGACCGGGCCGTCGGCGACGTGGGGGCACGGGCTCCTCACCCCACCTCCTGGCGCCGGCGGCCGCCGAGCGGGACCTCACCGAGGGCGATGCGCCGCACCGCCTCCGGGTAGAGCTTGTGCTCCTCCACCAGGATGCGCGCCGACAGACTCTCTTCGGTGTCGTCATCCAGCACCGCCACCGCCTTTTGGAGGATGATCGGGCCGCTGTCGACCCCCTCGTCCACGAAGTGGACGGTGCAGCCGGAGACCTTCACCCCATACTCCACCGCCTGGCGCTGGGCGTGGAGGCCGGGGAAGGCGGGGAGCAGCGCCGGGTGGATGTTGATCACCCGGCCGGGATAGGCGGCGAGGAAGGCGGGGGTGACGATCCGCATGTAGCCGGCCAGGCAGACGAGCTGAACCTTGGCCCCCCGTAGCCGCTCTACCACCTGGAGATCATATTTTTCCCGGTCCGGATAGCCGGCTGGCTCGACCACCGCGGTGGGAATACCGTGGACGGCGGCACGCTCCAGCGCCTGGGCATCGGGTCGATCGGAGACCAGGATCGCCACCTCGGCAGGGCAGCCGCCCGCATCGATGGCGGCGAGGATGGCGGCAAAGTTGGAGCCCCGGCCGGAGGCGAGGATCCCGAGGCGAAGGGGAAGATCAGACATAGCGGTTGAATCGATGGTGACGCCTTCCACACGCCGCGACGGTCTGTCCACCGGCGCGGAACAATACTGCCAACCTGACGGTAGGGAGCCGCCTTTCCTTGTGTCAAGAAAACCGCCCGTTTCCGAGCCCGGCCCCTTTCCCTACACTCCTCGCCTTCCTCTATAGTGGCCGATTCCATGAAGCCCGCATCCCAACTCACCGCCGATGATCGTGAACGCAGCACCCTCGAAGACTGGGGGGTCGACCTGTCGGTGGTCATCCCGGTCCGCGACGAGGCGGACTCCCTGCCGCAGCTCTATGAGGAGCTCACTGCGGTCCTTGCCTCTCTGCCGCAGCGCAGCGAGGTCCTGTTCGTGGACGACGGCAGCCGGGATGGCTCCGGGAAGTTGATCGCCCGCTGGGCACATAGCGACCCGGCGATCGGCCTCATCTCCCTGCGCGGCCCCTTCGGCAAGGCCGCGGCGCTCGCCGCCGGCTTCCGCCACGCCCGCGGCCAGGTAATCGTCACCCTCGACTCCGACCTGCAGGACGACCCGCACGAGATCCCGCGCCTGCTGGCCCAGCTAGAGATGGGCTACGACCTGGTCTCGGGCTGGAAGAAAAACCGCCAGGACCCGCGCGGCAAGATCTTCTTCTCGCGCATCTACAACTTCCTCGCCCGCAAGGTGACCCGGGTCAACCTCCACGACGCCAACTGTGGCTTCAAGGCGTATCGCCGCGAGGTGGTGGAGGAGCTCGACCTGTACGGCCACCTGCACCGCTGGATCCCGGCCCTGGCCCGTTGGAAGCACTTCCGCGTCGGCGAGCTGGTGGTGCACCACCGGGCGCGCAGCCACGGCCACTCGAAGTATGGCTGGGGGCGCCTCTTCCGCGGCCTCTTCGACTCGATCACCGTGACCTTCTTCCTGCGCTGCTTCTACTCCCCGAGCCACCTCTTCTCCGCCGTCGGCCTCCCCCTGGCGGCAGCCGGCGTCGGGATCGAGGTCGCCGGCATCACCCACCTGGCCCACACCGGCAACCTCGCCGGCTGGGGCGGGGCGACCACCGCGGGGGCCATTTTCCTCGTCGGCGGCATGGTCCTGGTGGGGATGGGGCTGCTGGCGGAGCTCTACGTCCACTCCCTCGGCGACCGGCGCCATGCCTACTCGATCCGCGAACGGCTGCTACCGCAGGGCATCACCGGCTCACCGATGAATGTCCGGAAGCGAATCTGACGGCAGCACGCCGGTACCCGGAGGGGAGACACCGGACCGGGCGGCGACCGCCGGAGAGAACCGCCCCCTGAACCGATGTTCCCCCTCTCCGACAGCGTCCCATCGTTACGCACGCCGTGGGTGACCTACGTCATCCTTGCTGCGTGTGTGGCGGTGTGGCTTTTGGAGGTCGCCACGGGAAGCGGCCGCTCGCCGTTGATTTTGGCCTACGGGGCGATCCCCGTAGAGATCCTCCACGGAATCGATCTGCGCCCCACCATCCCCATGCCGGTGGAGTCGACCCTGATCACCTCCATGTTCCTCCACGGCGGCTGGATGCACCTGATCGGCAACATGCTCTATCTGTGGATCTTCGCCGACAACGTGGAGGATGCCATGGGTCACCTCCGCTTCGTGATTTTCTACCTGGTGTGTGGCGTCGGCGCCGCCCTCACCTTCATTCTCCTCTCCCCGCCGGGGTCCCGCATGCCCATGGTCGGCGCGAGCGGCGCCATCTCCGGGGTCCTCGGCGCCTACCTGCTCCTCTACCCCCACGCACGGGTGAAGACGGCGATCATCTTCGGCTTCTTCTGGGACATCGTGATGGTGCCGGCATGGGTGCTCCTTGGCATCTGGTTCCTCCTCCAGACCTTCTCCACCTTCAGCAGCCTCGGACACCGCGGCGGCGGCGTCGCCTTCGCCGCCCACTTCGGCGGCTTCCTCCTCGGCATGGCCCTGATCGGCCTCTTCAAGCGCCGCGACGTCGCCTTCGGCGGCGGCCGGGGGTAGGGGCCTGCGGCCCCAGGGGCTAGGGATTAGGGGCTAGAGGCTAGGGGAGGACAGCCCTTCGGGCTGATGAGATACTGATGAAAGCCATTCATGAAATCGCCATCTGACCACACTGCGGCCAACCACAGATCGGGTAGGAGCCGGCTCCCGCCGGCGATCCGCGCGCAGCGCGGCAGGCCCTACGGGCCTGAATCGCGAGCGGGAGCTCGCTCCTACCCCAAACGCGACCCACGGCGACTTCACCCAAAAAATCCGCTGGCCGCGCAGCGGCCATCCACCCCTAGGAGTCTGTCGGACTTTGGCGATCGTAGCGAGGGAAAGCGGGCTCGAGTCC
>CAZRGD010000325.1:0-3450 GCA_964599505.1 uncultured Nitrospirota bacterium
AGGCGCCGCCGCAGATGAACAGGATGTTGGTGGTGTCGACCTGCAGGAACTCCTGGTGCGGGTGCTTGCGGCCGCCCTGGGGCGGGACGTTGGCGGTGGTCCCCTCGATGAGCTTGAGGAGGGCCTGCTGTACCCCCTCACCGGAGACGTCGCGGGTGATCGACGGGTTTTCCGACTTGCGCGCCACCTTGTCGATCTCGTCGATGTAGATGATCCCGTGCTCCGCCCGCTCCACGTCGTAGTCGCACGACTGGAGGAGCTTGAGGATGATGTTCTCCACGTCCTCGCCGACGTAGCCCGCCTCGGTGAGGGTGGTGGCGTCGACCATCGTGAAGGGGACCTGGAGGATGCGCGCCAGGGTCTGGGCCAGCAGCGTCTTGCCGGTGCCGGTGGGGCCGATGAGCAGGACGTTGCTCTTGGTGAGCTCGACGTCGGAGGCCTCGTGGCGATGCAGGAGGCGGGTGTAGTGGTTATGGACCGCGACCGAGAGGACCCTCTTCGCCTGCTCCTGGCCGATGACGTACTCGTTGAGGATGGTGTGGATGTCGCGCGGCTTCAGCCCGGTGATTTCCGGCTTTGGCGGCGCCTTCGGTATCGGCTGCTGGATGAGCTGCCGGCAGAGGGAGAAGCAGTCCTCACAGATGAGGATGCGCGGACCCCCGCCCGGGACCCTTCCGGCCGGGTGGAGGAGGGCGAGGGGCTGCTGTGGTTTACCGCAGAAGGAGCATGTTGGTTTCTTTTTGATCGGGGGCATGGGGAGACCGGGCGAGGGAGGCGGGTATGGCGGGAGTCTATCGCATCCGCACGCGTTACTTCTCTTCCTTCACCGGCTTGCGTTCCACTACCTGATCGACCAGACCGTAGGCCACCGCCTCCTCCGCGGACATGAAGTTGTCGCGCTCGGTGTCGCGCTCGATCGCCTTCAGCTTCTGGCCGCTGTGCTGGGCGAGGACGCGATTCAGGGTGTCGCGCGTCTTGAGGATCTCCTTGGCGTGGATCTCCACGTCGGTCGCCTGCCCCTGAAAACCGCCGAGGGGCTGGTGGATCATCACCCGCGAGTGGGGGAGGCAGTAGCGCTTGCCCTCCGCCCCGGCGGTGAGCAGCACCGCCCCCATGCTCGCCGCCATGCCGATGCAGATGGTGGAGACGTCGGGCTGGATGTACTGCATGGTGTCGTAGATCGCCATGCCCGAGGTCACCATGCCGCCGGGCGAGTTGACGTAGAGGGAGATGTCCTTGCCCGGGTCGTCCGCCTCCAGGAAGAGGAGCTGGGCGATGATCGCGTTGGCGATCATGTCGTCGATCGGGGTGCCGAGGAAGACGATCCGATCCTTCAGCAGCCGCGAGTAGATGTCGTAGGCGCGCTCTCCCCGTGGTGTCTGCTCGACCACCATGGGGATCAGGTTGGCGTGTGGGGCGATGTTCATCTCAGACATGGACCGGGCCATCGGGGCTCTCCTGGGTGGTGGGATCGGTGCGGCCGCTCCCTGCCGGGAGCGCGCCGTCGTGGCGAGCGGGCTACGCCTCTGCGCCCGCTTCCGTGAGGGTGGCCTTGTCGAGGCAGAGGTCAAATGCCTTCTCCTCGCGCAGCCGGTCGTGGAGCGGGTCGAGGGAGCCGAACTGGCTCTGGTAGTACTGGCGCAGGACGTCGGCGCTCACCCCCGCCTCCTGCGCCTCCTTCTGGAGCTGCGCTTCGATCTCCGCGTCGGTGATCTCCACATTGTGCTCCTCGGCTACCCGGTCGAGGATGAGGGTCAGGCGGGCACGTTGCTCGGCATCGCCGCGGAGCTCCTCGAAGAGCTCCGCCTCGCGCTTGTCCACCTCGTCCGAGTCCATCCCTTCGCCCAGGAGGCGGACCACCTTGTTCTTCACCATCATCTGGAGCTGTCCCTCCAGGAGGGTGGTGGGGACCTCGATCGGGTGAAGCTCCACCAGTTTCTCGGCAATGTCCGCGTGGTAGGCGCGGCGGTTGGACTCGGTCATCCGTGCGGTGAGGCCGTCGCGGATCGACTGTTTGAGGGCGTCGAGGTTGTCCTGGTCGAGGTCGCGGGCGAAGTCATCGTCGATCTCCGGGAGGATCTTCTCCTGGATCTCTTTTAATGTGACCTTGAACACGGCGTGCTTGTTCGCCAGGTCCTCGCGATAGTCGTCGGGGAAATCGATGTTGATCTCTCGCTCATCGCCGGCGCTCATCCCCTCGATCCCCTCTTCCAGCTCCGGGAAGATCCGCCCGGCGCCGACCTCCACCGCATACTGCTCACCGCTGCCGCCCTCGAACGGTTCGCCGTCCACCGTGCCGGTGTAGTCGATGACCCCCACCTGGCCGCGCGCCAGGGTGGCGGACTCGTCCTCCACCTTGGTGAGCTCGGCGTTGCTCTCCCGGAGCCGCTCGAGGGTGGAGTCGATGATCTCGTCGGTGATCTCCACGGGGCGCTTCGCGATCTCCACCTTGGCGAGGTCTTCGAGCTCGAACTGCGGCAGGACATCGACCTCGGCGAGGTAGACGAACGGCTCGCCCTCGTCGATGGAGATCTCCTCCAGGGTCGGCGGCCCGACCGCCTTGAGGTCGTGCTCGGCCAGCGCCGCCGGGAACGACTCCTGGAGGAGCTGGTTGCCCACGTCCTCCTTCACCCCATCGCCGAACCGCTTGCGCAGGATCGACAGGGGCGCCTTGCCGGGGCGGAAGCCGGGCAGGCGGGCATTCTTCCGCAGGGCCTGGTAGGCCCGGTCGAAGTGCGGGCTGGCCTCTTCGGCGGGGACGGTAACCCGCACCTGGTAACGGGTGGCGGTGAGCTCCTGAACGGTGGTTTCCATCAGCCTCTTTCTCGGAAAACGGGGCGGCTGCTGGTGCGAGAGGGGGGACTCGAACCCCCACACCTTGCGGCACTAGATCCTAAATCTAGCGCGTCTACCAATTCCGCCACTCTCGCCTGCGGTGACAAACAAAGACGGCCGAGAGTTGCCTCTCGGCCGGGAAGGAGTTTGGTGAGCCGTGAAGGGATCGAACCTTCGACCCGCGGATTAAGAGTCCGCTGCTCTGCCAGCTGAGCTAACGGCCCACAGTATTTGATGATGAGCGCCCCGTGGCGCATTGAGGCGGCAATGTTACTCAAGGTTCATGGGGTGAGTGAAGGGGTTCGAACCCTCGACAACCGGAACCACAATCCGGGGCTCTACCAACTGAGCTACACCCACCAGCCAGCGCGCATTGTCCGGGGATTCGGGGCTGATGTCTAGGAGTCTGTCGGACTTATGCACGATCTACTGCGGAAAAGCGGATCTCGGCCCGGATCGTGCCCCGTTCTTCGTTTCATAGGCCCACTATGTGCCTCGAACGGGTCCCAATCCGGACTCGAGCCCGCTTTCCCTCGCGACGATCGCATAAGTCCGACAGGCTCCTAGGCCAGCCCCTCTTCCACCTGCGCAAACCACTCGCGGATGCGGCGGTGG
>CAZRGD010000326.1:0-1081 GCA_964599505.1 uncultured Nitrospirota bacterium
GGGGGGGGGGGGGGGGGGGGGGGGGGGGGGGGGGGGTGGGGGGGGGGGGGGGGGCGGGGGGGGGGGTCGGCGGGCGGCGGCCGGGGCGGGCCGGCCGGGCCTGAATCGCGGGCTGGAGCCGGCTCCTACCGCAGCGCCACGGTGGCGAAGCTCATGCCTGGCTCGGGGGCTACCCGGCGGCGCGGAGCGGCGCCTCTGCGGTCTGCGCAGCAGACCGCACCCGCAGGATGGGGACGGTGCCTGCCGGCTCGATCGGTGCCCGCGCCGACTCCAGCTCCACCAGATCGCCATCGAGCTGGAGGCGTCCGCACCGCACCTCGCGGCTGCAGCCGATCGCCACGTTGATCGGGCCGACGCGGTAGTAGAGGAAGTGGCCGGAGCGCAGGTAGAGGGGAAGGGCGGCGAGGGTGGGGATCAGCAGCGGCAGCGGAAGGGCGTACCGCCACCGGCTGCCGTTGAGCGGCCCGAGTCGCAGGCGCTCGGCGACCACCATGTACCACCGGTCGAGGAGGTCCCCGGCGGAGAAGAGGAAGGGCTCGCCGCTGATGGTGTGCAGCGGCTGGGCCACCTCCTCTACCGCCTCGCCCGCGCGCAGGCGCGCCAGGATCGCCGCCGCCGGGCCGAGGCGTAGGAGGGTGTGGAGGATGTTCGAGGTGCCGGTGGGGTGGAGGATCACCGGCAGGACCACCCCCACACGCACCATCGCCCCGCACGCCCGCCGCACCGCCCCGTCGCCCCCGGCCACCAGGAGGTGGCTGAAGTCGGCGAGCTCGTCCGCCGACCGGCGTGCCAGCTCCGCGGGTGTTACCCGCTCCACCCCCTCGAAGGGAGCCGGTCCGATGGCGAGGATGCGGATGGCCATGGCCCTTTATGGTCCGGCTGCGGCCGCGGTCGCAACGTCTCCCAGCCGCCCATCATCGTCGGTTCCAAATCGGGATCGATATCGCTATCGGGATCGAAGTCGGAATCGTCTGGATCGTCGCCACCAACCGCATGCTCATCGCGAATCTGGAAGCTCTGCCGCCAACATGGCTGAGCTGCGCCACGGCTTGGCGATCCCGATCCCGATCCCGATCCCGAT
>CAZRGD010000326.1:1181-3448 GCA_964599505.1 uncultured Nitrospirota bacterium
CGATTTCGATTTCGATGGTCCCAACCTTCCTCTGCGTCCTGGCATCCTCTGCGTCTCTACGCCGACGATCTGGGTCGCCCTCCTTCGGTTGTGCCCCATCCACCCGCGGGCGGATCATGCGCGGCCATGCGCCGTCTCCTCGCCCGGCTCACCGCCGCCTTCCCCCTCTGGGTCCTCGCCGGGTCGCTCCTCGCCCTGGCCTACCCGCCGCTCTTCACCTGGTTCCGCGGTCCCCTGATCACGGTTGGCCTCGGGGTGATCATGCTTGGCATGGGGCTCACCCTGCGTCTGGAGGACTTCCGCGGCGTCGCCCGCTACCCGCGCCAGGTGGCGCTCGGGGTCCTCCTCCAGTACACGGTGATGCCGGCGCTCGGCTGGTCGCTGGGCTACCTCTTCCACCTGCCGACCCCCTTCGCCGTGGGGTTGGTCCTGGTCTCCTGCTGTCCCGGCGGCACCGCGTCGAACGTGATCGCCTTTCTGGCGCGGGCGAACGTCGCCCTGTCGGTCACCATGACCACCTGCTCTACCCTCATGGCGGCGCTGATGACCCCGGCACTGACCACCTGGCTGGTGGGCAACCGGGTCGACGTCAACGCCCTCGGCCTCTTCCTCTCCACGGTGCAGGTGGTGATCCTGCCGGTGGTCGCCGGGGTGCTCCTCAACCGCTTCGCGCCGCGCCTCACCGGGCGGCTCCTGCCGGTGGCGCCGCTGGCGGCGGTGATCATGATCACCCTCATCGTCGCCTCGATCATCGGTGCCGGCCGGGAGACGATCCTGTCCGCCGCGGCGCCCCTCTTTGGTGCGGTCTTCTGCCTCCACGCCGGCGGTTTCGGCATCGGCTACCTGGTCACCCGCCTGTCGGGCAGTGACCCGGTGGGGGCGCGCACCATCTCCATCGAGGTGGGGATGCAGAACTCCGGCCTCGGCGTGGTCCTGGCGCGGCAGAACTTCGCCTCGCCGCTGGTGGCGATCCCGTCGGCGATCTCGTCGCTCACCCACTGCCTCATCGGCTCCCTCGTCGCCGCCGTGTGGAGCCGCAGCGACACCGTGTGGGAGCCGGAGGGGGAGGCGGGGGTCGAGGCGGTGGCGGCGGAGTGAGCTAGGAGCCTGTCGGACTTAGGCCCGATCTACTGCGGAAAAGCGGATCGCGCCCCGTTCTTCGTCGCATAGGCCCACTATGCTCCTCAAACGGGTCGCAATCCGGACTCGAGCCCGCTTTTCCTCGTTACGATCGCCTAAGCCCGACAGACTCCTAGACCGGGACGGTGGAGCAGGCCGGATGAAAGGTGCGCAGGACGCGCATCAGCTCCGTCGGGGTGGTACGGATCTCATCCGAGCCGACGTAGAGGGCGCCCACGGCCTCGCGAAAGCGGAGGAGCTCGTGGCGGCGGCCTCCGGTCCACCGCGGGTCGCGTATGGTGAGATCGATGAGCTCCAGGCATCGGTCGAGGCTATGGCGCCCATTGGTGAGGTCATCCCGCGCAAACCGACCGCGACAGCGGTTGAGCTCGGCGAAGATCGACAGGACCTGGAAGGCGCGGTCGGCGTCGTTCCATTTTTCCTGGGTGAGATTGGGGTGAAATACGGCCATGGGTACCTCACTCGATGGGGAGGCGAAGGACGACGATCATGATAGCCATCGGTGCAGGTTACCCTCCACATTCGCGGAACGGCAGGCCGTGGATCTGGATGCGGTCGAGGCGGATCTCCACCTTCCCCTCGGGGGCGTCGGCGACGAGGTACTCGGCGTGGTCGCGGGTGCGGAGATCCAGCGGCAGGAGGCGGGCCTCGTGGCGCCGCCCATCCGCGTCGGTCCAGGTACAGTCGATCGGCGTGCGGTGGAGGATCGCCACCTCCAGGTGCGAGTAGAGGCCGCAGGCGATGGGGCGGTAGTCCGGGGAGGGGTCACTCGTCATCGCGGTGTGCCTCCACGGTGAGCTCACCGTCACGCTCGACGACGACCGAGAGCTCCATTGGCCGGCAGCAGACGGTGCAGTCCTCGATGGTCGCGTGCGATCCGCCGGAGGGGTCGACCTGCACCTCCACGACCTCGCCGCAGTAGGGGCAGCGGACCGCGGGCGGCTCATGCACGGGCGACCTCGGCGAAGTTCTCCGCGTGCCACTGCGCGAAGGCGTCGATGGCGCGGGTGCAGTAAGCGGTGCGCCGCTCGCGTCGCTTGCGCGGCGGATCGGCGAGCGGCGGGTAGAGGCCACGGTGGATGTTCGATGGCTGGAAGTTGGCGTGTGCCGGCCCGGTGGTGTGGGCG
>CAZRGD010000327.1:0-3442 GCA_964599505.1 uncultured Nitrospirota bacterium
TTCGCGCAGCGAATAAGTGGTGGAGTCCTCATAGTGGACGTCTTCCCGTCACGTGGGAGGGGTGGGGTGGGGTCGTTTGGCTGTAGCGCCCAGCTCACCCCCACCGCCCGCGCCCCATCCACCTCCCGGAGGGAGGGGGGGGCTCTTCCTCCTCCGGGTCTTCGACCCGGAAGCTCCGCTCCCACTGGGCCTCCAGCCCGTCCGTGGCCTCGGCGATCGCCTCCTCCTCGGCCATCTCGCGGATGCGCCGTTGGCCGATGCGCCACTTGCGCAGGAGCCCCAGACCGACCACCGGCGAGGCGAGGAACCAGACGAGCGAGCCCGAGAGGATCAGCGGAAGCCAGGTGTAGCGGAGGCGCACCGCCGAGTGCCAGTCGTCCACCGTCCCGTGCCATCCGTCGTCGTAGACCGCGGCGATCGCCGTGGCCACGCCGTCGCCGGCGGCGAGGCGGTCCAGGAGCCGCGCCAGCCCCTCCCAGCCGCCCCGCTGCTTCAGGTAGTGGACCATGGAGAGCGCCTGGGCGTAGGCGGCGCGCGGCGCCCGCTCACCGCCGAAGTCGGGGCGACCGGCGGTGAAGTCGGTCAGCGAGTGGGTGGCGGCGAGACGGGCGAGGATCGGGATGTCGCCCGGGCGCAGCTCGCGTGAGACGAGCATGGCGAGCCCCTCGTCGAGCCACCGCGGCAGGCCGTGGGGGACGCGCCGGTGCAGCGCCAGGTGGGTGAGCTCATGGGCGAAGACCGTGTCCAGATTCAGGGGTGCGGTAGAGACCCGCGGCGAGCGCAGGAGGATCGTGTTGCGGTTGGCGATCGCCAGCCCTTCGATCCAGCCGGCGACCTCGACCCCGCCAGGGATGTGGAGTTGCTCCTGGATGTGGACCCGGATCGGCGCCTCCAGGTGGATGTGGAGTCGCCCCTCGATCTTCCCCAGCGCCACCGGCGCCACCTCTGCCAAGTGGTTGGCGACGCCGCGGTCCGCCTCGGCGAAGAGGAAGAGGAACCGGCCCGCCACCAGGCTGCGCGTGGGGGCGGCCGCGGTGGCCACCGGCGGGGCGGCAGTGAGCAGGAGGGTGATCAGGAGGAGGGCCGTGCGCATGGCGGGAGCATCCCACGAAAGCGGCGCGTGCACAGGTCGCTCTCGCCCGCTCAGGCGCCCACCAGGACCCACACCCCGACGGCGATGAAGGCGACGCCGGCGATCCAGGAGACCGTGCGCGGGTCGAGCCAGCGGCCCAGGAGGGTGCCGGCGAAGACCGCCAGGGCCGAGGCGGCGACCAGGGCGAGGGCGGCGCCGAGGAATACGGTGAGGCGGCCGTTTCCCGGCTCACTGGCATACAGCAGCGTCGCCACCTGCGTCTTGTCGGCGATCTCGGCGAGAAACACAGTGGCAAAGACGGTGGCGAAGAGCTTGAGGTCCATGGAGGGCTCTCTTTCGTCGCGGTGTGGGGGTAGAGGTAACGCAGAGGGGAGGGGCTCGGTGGGAACGGCGTCCAACGCGGCGTCACGCGGGTTGGGGGGCGAGTGGGGGCTTAACGCAGAGACGCAGAGGGGCGGGAGACGCAGAGGTCTGGTTCCGGCCTACCGGCAGCACAGGCGGCGACAGGAAAGCTCATCCGACCCTGCAGGAATTCACCATGAAGCACATGAAGATCCTGAAGTGTGGAAATCCCGCCTCTTCATGTCCTTCATGTGCTTCATGGTGAAAATGGTGTCAGGGATGAAGCCCAATGCTTCCACGCGGTTCGCGCCGCCCGGTCGACGGGCCACAGCGCCCCCTCTGCGTCTCCCGCCCCTCTGCGTCTCTGCGTTGAAATATCACTTGGCACGCGCTCGCCGTGCGCCTCCCTTGGCGCCTTCGCGCCTTTGCGTTGAATCTTCCCCCTCCGTGCTCTTCGTGGTTTTGTCATAACCCGCTCACCCCCGCACCTGGCCGCTCCCCAGGATGGTGTACTTGCAGGTGGTGAGGTCCTCCAGCCCCATGGGGCCGCGGGCGTGGAGCTTGTTGGTGGAGATGCCGATCTCCGCCCCGAGGCCGAACTCGAAGCCGTCGGTGAAGCGGGTGGAGGCGTTGACGTAGACCGCCGCCGCGTCCACCTCGCGCAGGAAGCGGCGGGCACGGTCGTAGTCGCGGGTGAGGATCGCCTCCGAGTGGTGGGAACCGTGGGCGGCGATGTGGGCGAGGGCGTCGTCCAGGGTGTCCACCACCCGCACCGAGCAGTCGAGGGAGAGCCACTCGGTGTCCCAGTCTTCCGCCTTCGCCGCTACCAACTGGTCGCCCATTACCGGCGCGAGCAGGGTGCAGCTCCGCTTGCAGCCGTGGACGATCACCCCGGCGTCCCGCGCCGCCGGCGCGAAGCGCTCGAAGAGGGGCTCGGCCACCGCCACGTGGACCAGCAGGGTCTCCATGGCGTTGCAGGTGCCGGGCCGCTGCACCTTGGCGTTGAGGGCCACCTCGGCGGCCATCTCCATGTCGACGTGGCGGTCCACGTAGGTGTGGCAGAGCCCCTTGTCGTGCTTGATCACCGGGATGGTGGAGGTCTCGGTGACGAAGCGGATGAGCCCCTCACCGCCGCGCGGGATGATCAGGTCGACCCGGTCGTCCATTTTCAGCAGCCGCGCCACCAGCGCCCGGTCGGTGTCGTCGACGAAGGTGACCGCCGCCGGAGGCAGCCCCGCCGCCGCCACCGCCTCGGCGAGGACCCGGGCGATGGCGCGGTTCGAGTGAATCGCCTCGGAGCCGCCGCGCAGGACCACCGCGTTGCCCGACTTGAGGCACAGCCCGGCGGCGTCTGCGGTCACGTTGGGGCGCGACTCGTAGATGATCCCGATCACCCCGATGGGGACCCGCACCTTGGCGATCTCCAGGCCGTTGGGGCGCACCTCGTGGCGGGTGATCGCGCCCACCGGGTCCGGCAGGGCAACGATCTGCCGCAGCCCCTCGGCCATCTGCTCGATGCGCGCGTCGGTGAGCGCGAGGCGGTCGAGGAGCGCCCGGCTCAGCCCCGCGGCCTCGCCCGCCTCCAGGTCGAGGCGGTTCGCCTCCTTCAGCCCCTCGCGTGCCGACTCCAACCCCGCCGCCATCCGGCTCAAGGCATCGTTCTTCGCGGCGGAGGGAGCGGCGGCGAGGCGGCGCGCCGCCTCGGCGGCGGCGGTGACGGCGGCATCGAGGTCGAAGGCGGACATGGTTCCTCCGGGCATTCAGGGATAGCCATTGTCCCCGAAACCGCCCCCAGGTGCGAACGGCCTCAACGCAAAGCCGCAAAGCCGCAAAGCCGCAACGGCGCCAAGGGGCGGCGGGCTGGGGGGGGCGTGCCGAGTGGGGTCTGAACGCAGAGGCGCAGAGAGGCGCGAGACGCAGAGGGGGCGTTTGCCCGCACTGAGTGCGGCACGAGCGGGGTACGAGCACCTCCCGGCGAACGGTGTTTGCACCATGAAGAGCATGAAG
>CAZRGD010000328.1:0-3429 GCA_964599505.1 uncultured Nitrospirota bacterium
GGGCAGGACAGCCCTTCGGGCTGGGGAGGACAGGAGGAAGAAGTAGAAAGTAGAAAGTAGAAAGTAGAAAGGGGAAGGACGGCCCTGCGGGCCGCAGGAGATGCCGATGGAAGTTACCCACGAAATAATCATCTGGCCGCGCAGCGGCCGACCATCCCTAGTCCCTCATCCCTAACCCCTAGTCCCTGCGAGCGAAGCGAGCCCTCCATGCAACCCTTTACCCCCTTCACCGCCGTGGTCGCCCCCGTCGACCGGGCGAACGTCGATACCGACGCGATCATCCCGAAGCAGTTCCTGAAGACGATCCAGCGCACCGGCCTCGGGATCTATCTGTTCGACGAGTGGCGTTACGAGGATCCGGGGGAGCCGGGCAAGCCGGCGTCGGCGCGGGTGGAGCGGCCCGACTTCATCCTCAATCGTGGCCCCTACCGCGACGCCGGGGTTCTCCTGGCGCGGGCGAACTTCGGCTGCGGCTCGTCACGCGAGCACGCCCCGTGGGCGCTCCTGGACTTCGGGATTCGTTGTGTTGTGGCACCGTCGTTTGCGGACATCTTCTTCAACAACTGCTTCAAGAACGGGATCCTGCCGGTGGTGGTAGACGAGGCGACCATTGACGACCTCTTCACCCGCTGCGACCCGACTGCGACCGGTGCGCCGATGGAGGCAACGGTCGACCTGGCGGCGCAGCAGATTCGTCTCGCCGACGGTACCGAGGTCGCCTTCGACGTCGACCCCTTCCGCAAGGAGTGTCTGCTGGAGGGGAAGGACGACATCGCCCTCACCCTCACCCACGAGGAGGCGATCGCCGCCTACGAGGAGCGCCGGCGGGTCGAGGCGCCGTGGCTGTTCGCCGACCTCGCCGGGTGAGGCGGGTCAAGACCACGAAGCACGCGAAGGCCACGAAGGGGGAGGGTGGCCACAGCGTCCGCAGAACCACTGGGAATTTGTAGTATCCTCGACTCAGATTTGTTCTCTGGAGAGTCACCATGAGTCTGGCCGAGGAGCTGCCGCGTTGCTTTTCGTACGCCGATTACCTCCGGTGGCCGGACGAAGAGCGGTGGGAGCTCATCGATGGAGATGCGTGGGACATGTCGCCGGCACCGTCACTGGCGCATCAGGCGGTGAGTATGAGATTGGGTTTTCTTTTCCATGGCCACTTCCGTGAGCGGGGTTGCCAGGTCTTCGCTTCTCCGGTCGATGTCGTGCTCGCCCCGCCGGAGGCGGAGGACGACGAGATCGACACGGTGGTGCAGCCGGACCTGGTGGTGGTGTGCGGCCGGGAGAAGATGCGGGAGAGCCACGTGCGTGGTGCCCCGGACCTGCTGGTGGAGATCATCTCGCCGTCGACGGCGCGCAAGGATGAGGGAATCAAGCGCGATCGGTACGAGCGGGCCGGTGTCCCTGAGTATTGGGTCGTCTACCCGGTGGAGCGGGTGGTGCACTGTTATCGCCTGGATGGAGGGCGATACGGCGCACCGGAGGTCGTGGGGCTGGAGGACGGCAGCCTCACCTCCAGTCGCTTTCCCGACCTGGAGGTCGACTTGTCGGAGCTCTTCGGCGCCGAGCCGGAGCCACGCCGCCAGCCCGGCGACGCCGTGCAGGGTGTGAAGCCGAGGTAGGAGGGGGCCATGCCCCCGATCCGCGCCGCAGGCGCGGCGCTCCGCCGGGATGGGCCGGCTCGTGTCCACGGCCCGCTCCTGCCGCGTCCATGTCCGGCCCCAGGCCTTCCTGGCCCGTGGCTCGGCGCGGCCCCCACCCCCGGTGACGCCGTTCCCGCTGGCTCGACCCTCCCCCCTACTTTTTTCGCGCAGCGAAAAAAGCGCGCAGGATGGCGACCTCTTCTTCCAGGGCGGCGATGCGCGCCTCATTCGCCTCGCGGGCGGGGAGCTCGCGCTCGGCTACCTTGGCGAGGACCTCCTCGATCTGGCAGAACCGCTCGGCGATCGGGTCGGGCATGTGGACGTGGTCCATCCCCTCGTCCGGGAGCTCGCCCTTGATCCGGGCGACCCGCCCGGGGACGCCGACCACCGTGGAGTGGTCCGGAACCGGGGTGAGGACGACGGAGTTGGAGCCGATCTTGGTGTCGTGGCCGATGCGCATGGAGCCGAGGATCTTCGCCCCGGCGCCCACCACCACGTGATCGCCGAGGGTGGGGTGGCGCTTGCCGCGCTCCTTGCCGGTGCCGCCGAGGGTTACTCCTTGGAAGAGGAGGCAGTTTTCGCCGATCTCGGTGGTCTCACCGATGACCACGCCGGTGCCGTGGTCGATGACGAAGCGTGGGCCGATGGTCGCCGCTGGGTGGATCTCCACCCCGGAGAGGAAGCGGCCGAGGGTGGAGATGATGCGCGGCAAAAGCGGGATGTGGAGCTCCACCAGGCGGTGGGCGATGCGGTAGAGGAGGATGGCGTGGAAGCTGGTGTAGGTGAGGGCGACCTCGATCTTGGAGGTGGCCGCCGGGTCGCGCTCGAAGATCGCCTGGAAGTCGGAGCGGATGAGGTGCCCGAGGGAGTGGCGGGTGGCGTCGACCATGGGGTTCACGATAGAGGAGCGCACGGGGGAGGACCAAGGGGGCGCAGCGTGGGTCTGTTGGTGGGTTCTCTTGGGTGCACGTGGTAGGAGGGGGCCATGCCCCCGATCGGTACGGCGCCGTGCCGGTGGTGGGGTAAGCAGATCACGGACATGTTCCGGCCCTTTGTGCCGTCGGGGCTTGGCGCTGGATCGGGGGCATGGCCCCCTCCTACCCGTTCTCGGCGTTCAGCCCTCCGGTATCGGCACGCCGGCCGGAGAAAATAGCCACCCTTTCAGTCGGGGAGGCGGTCGAGGGCGGTGCGCAGGCGGCTGATCGCCTCACCTCCGCCGAGGAGGGTGAGGAGGGTGGCGAGCTCCGGGCCGTGGTCGCGGCCGGTGAGGGCGAGGCGCACCGGGAGGAAGAAGGCGCGCCCCGAAAGATTGCTCGCCTTGCGTGCCTCTTTGAGAACGGCGGTGGCGGACTCGGTGTCGACGAGGGGGGTCGCCGTGAGGCCGGTCACGAGGGCGTCGATCGCCCCACGGGCGTCGGGCTCCGTCGCGAGGCGGCGGCCGATCTCCTCGTCGACGGGGGGGCGAAAGAGGTAGTCGATCTGTTCCGGGAGGTCGGGAAGGTGGTGGATCTCGTCGTGGAGGGCGGTAACGATCTGCTCGACGCGGTCGCGCTCGTCGGCGGTGGGCGGGGTGGCGACGAGGCCCGCGCGCTGCAGGAAGGGGAGGGCGAGGCGGGCGAGGAGGTCGGTGGGGAGGCGGCGGAGGTGGATCTTTTGGAAGTGAAGCAGGCGCGTGGTGGCGTGGTGGGCGGCGCGGTGGCTCAGCTTGGCGGTGGTGAAGGCGGCTGCGAGGCGTTCGAGGTCGACGGCGGTGTCCATGGTGTCGCGTATACACATCTCCGAGCGCACA
>CAZRGD010000329.1:0-3425 GCA_964599505.1 uncultured Nitrospirota bacterium
ATCGTCCCCACGTTCACATGCGGCTTCGTCCGCTCGTACTTTGCTTTGGCCATGGCTGAATCCCCCTCAACAGGTTGGACGGATGTACTGGTACTTGTGGTGGAGCCCGCGACCGGACTTGAACCGGTGAACCTCTTCCTTACCAAGGAAGCGCTCTACCTGCTGAGCTACGCGGGCATCGATCTCCAAAATGGGTCGTGTGTGGTGGAGCGGGAGACGGGGCTTGAACCCGCGACCACTAGCTTGGAAGGCTAGAGCTCTACCGCTGAGCTACTCCCGCCCGGCCCGCGCAGCCTCCGGTAACACCGTCGCAGTATCAAGCTCCTAAATTGAGTAGGTAACGTGGGCCGAGGGAGACGGCCGACAACAAGAAGTATGGTGGGGAGGGGAGGATTCGAACCTCCGAAGGCGGAGCCGACAGATTTACAGTCTGTTCCCTTTGACCGCTCGGGAACCTCCCCCAGAGAGGGCGCCGCTTGCCGACCCCGGCCGACACGAGCGGTGCACACATTCGATTCGACAACTCAGGCGATTCAAGGATTCGGGAGCCGGATGGAGCCGACGACAGGAGTTGAACCTGCGACCTGCTGATTACAAATCAGCTGCTCTACCGGCTGAGCTACGTCGGCCCGGACGCTCCGTACCGTCGCCACCCCGTCTACCGGTCGCCCAAAAGCCACCAAAGAGAACCCCTCGGCCACCCGAGACAACCGACTTTTCCTCACAATTTCAAAAGGTTAACAATCGCGGGACGGGCCGACACGACCCCCTCCGTACCGAAAGAGCGCGGGAGTCTACACGCGGCCCCCGGGGAGGTCAACGGCTCAAACCACGAATCCGGCCCGGAACCAAACGCCACGACACGGCGGAGAGGACGGACGAAGCACGATGGTCGCGAGACCCATCCCGAGCCGGACGCCGGCCTTCCCCCTCCCACCTTCGCGCAGACGCCCTAATAGAGGACAGCGAAGGTGCAACAATCGGTTCGTGCGCCGCCTACTCCTCATTACCGTCCTCTCCCACGCCGCCGCCCTCGACGATCGCATAAGTCCGACAGACTCCTACCTGCTGCGCCGCTGACCACGGCCACGACCGCGGCTGTTCGACTGCGGCCGGCTCTGCCGCTGGGGGCCCCCAGGCCGTCCGCCCCGCCCCTTCCCGCGCGACGCCTTGCTCGGCTCCGGCTTCTCCGGCTCGGCCTCGAACCCCTCCACCTGACGGCGCTGAATCGGTGCACCGATCATCCGCTCGGTGGCACGCAACCAACCGTGGTCGCTGCCGGTGACGAAGGTACAGGCGACCCCTTCCTGCTCGGCGCGGCCGGTACGGCCGATGCGGTGGGTGTACGCCTCCGGCGTGCTCGGCACGTCGAAGTTGATCACGTAGGCGACGTTGCTCACGTCGATGCCACGCGCCGCAATGTCGGTGGCCACCAGAATATCGTAACGGCGCGTCCGAAAGCCGCTCATCGCCCGGTCACGCTGCCCCTGCGACATGTTCCCCTGCAGCCCCACCGCGCGATGGCCGGCCTTGGAGAGCTGCTCGGCGAGCCGCTTGGCACGGTACTTGGTACGGGTAAAGACGATCGCCGAGTCGCAGTCGCCGCCGGTGAGCACCTGCTCCAAGAGCTCCCGCTTGCGCGTCTCCGCCACCAGCACCAGGGCGTGGTCGATGGTCGACGCGGGCGCGCTGTCGATCAGCTCGGCCACGTGGGGATCGGTGAGCAGATCATCGGCCAGGTGGCGGATCGCCTTCGGCATGGTGGCCGAGAAGAGCAGGTTCTGGCGGCTTGTGGGCAGCGCCTTGAGAATCTTGCGAATGTCCGGCAGGAAGCCCATGTCGAACATGTGGTCGGCCTCATCCAGCACCAGGGTCTCTACCCCGCCGAGGTGAAGCACCCGCTGCTGAAGAAGATCGAGGACACGCCCGGGACAGCCGACGACGACCGCCGGATTGCGACGCAGCTCGTCGGCCTGCCGCCGCATCGAAGTCCCGCCATAGATGGTGATCACCTTCAGGCGGGTAAACTTTGCCAGCAACTTCATCTCCGCCGCGATCTGGGTGGCGAGCTCCCGGGTGGGGGCGAGGATCAGGGCACGGGGCCCCTTCGCTCCCCCCGCAAGCAGCCGGTGAAGGAGCGGCAAGGCGAAGGCCGCCGTCTTGCCGGTGCCGGTCTGGGCGAGGCCCAGGACGTTGCGGCCGTCGAGGCACGCGGGGATGGTCTCGACCTGGATCGGCCGCGGGCTCTCGAAGCCGGCGGCGCGGATGCCGCGCATGAGGGCGTCGTTGAGCCCGAAGCGGGAGAACCCGGTCGGTGCAACAGAAACTGAATTCGACATAAAGAACGTATCCTCTGCCGTGACCGTACAGGCGAGGAGCCGGTAAGACTTCAGCGACCGTCGCGCGCGCAAACGCGACCTCGACCCAGGATCGAGTCCTGGTCGAGATGCGCGGTGGACCTATGCAGCCAGGCCGCGGCTCCCGACACCCTCCGAGACCCGCTCACCGCGATCGATCATGCATAAGGACCGGCGAAAAAATAACTTCCGGTTTTCGCATCCCGTCTTCACGCCATCTTCGGCCGCTCCTCAATCACGAAATCCTCACCGTAGCCCTGCTACGCTTGCGGTTTCGCTCAATCGTCGCGACCAAATCTGGCGCAAATCCGGGCGCGAATTCCCGGAAGTGATTCTTTCGCCAACCCGAAGTTGTGCGGGCTCCTTGAGCCGTACGGCACGGCCGTACATTTCCGACCCACACAACAGCGAAGGGCAAGAGGGGTTTTTTTGCGGCGCGACCCCGAACAAAAACGAGATCCTGTTGTTCACCGCTGTCGGGCGACTGCCCGAGCGGCGCGCACCCTAGCCCACCGCCGCCCGCTGCGCCAGCCCGGCGGGAAGGCCCATCATCGTCGGCTCACCACGGGAGGACACGAGGGTCAGCCCGGCGGTGCCGGGATCCTGGAAACAGACTCGACGCAAAGGCGCAAAGACGCCAGGGCACGAAGCGGTGGAGGAGGAGGGTGTGGTGTCGCTGGTGGCGGGACGAGAAAGTGGATCGGCCTTGAAGGCGGGATCACCACAGAGACACAGAGAAAGGCATCGGAAAATATTGATTCGTTTCTTTCTCCATGAAGACCATGAAGGAAACATTCACCGACGGGTAACGACCTACGAATCTTCCCTACCGATTCGCCCCGAACGCTCCGACAGCATATCGACCGCCCATGCGCCTCCCGTGCCGACCCACCCATCCTGCAAATCCTGTCTTGGTGGTCATGGTAAGGATAGGAAAAACCCGGAGTACAAGGTAAAGAACTGACCCCGAGTCTGCGATGCCCTTCTCTGTGTCCTCTGTGGTGAACCCCGGCCTTCCTGGCCCGAACTGTGCTCTGGCGTACCACCGGTGACACATCCCCCCCAGCC
>CAZRGD010000330.1:0-3418 GCA_964599505.1 uncultured Nitrospirota bacterium
CCGCGCCCCCACCCCCCCCCTCCTCCCCGGCACCCACCAGCCGGTGGCGCCCGCCGCCTGCCGCCGCCTCCCCGCCCGCCCGCCGCTGGGGCGCCGCCCCGCCCGCCACCTCCACCTCCCCCTCACCCCCACCTACCTCTCCACCCACCGCGAGGCGCCGGGCGGCCACGACCTTGGTTTCGAGGTGGACACGGCGATCGACTGGCTGCCGCCGGGCCGCTGGTCGGCACGGCTGGCGTGGCAGGGATACTGGCCCGGCGCGGTGGTCGACGACCTGGTGAGCAAGAGCCGCGCGGTCCACCTGGTGGCGTTCACCGTCCGCTACGGGTTTTGAGTGCGGTCTGCTGCGCAGACCGCAGAGACGGCGCAGGGCGCCGTCGGGGGGGAAGGGGGAGAGCCGCGCTCCCCTGGCTCTCGGCGCGCCTTCATTGGAGCTGCGTCACCGCTTCGTGGTTTGATCGGCGTGCGGGCGTGGGTGGGAGGCCGTCCGCGACCGTGAGGCGACGCCGCCATGGACGACCGCAGCCGAATCATTGCCCGCCGGGTGACCGTCACCGGCCGGGTCCAGGGGGTCGGCTTCCGCCCCTTCCTCTACCGCCTCGCCCACGCCTGCGGGGTGGTGGGCTGGGTGCGCAATGAGGCCGGAAGGGTGGAGGCGCAGGTCGAGGGTGATGGGGTGGCGGTGGAGCGGTTTGTCGCCGCGATCGTGGCCGAGGCGCCGCCCCTGGCGCGGCCCGAGGTGGCGGCGGTGGAGGAGGTGGAGCCCGAGGGGCTCGACGGGTTTCGCATCGAGGCGTCGCGCGGGGGTGCGGCGTGCGACGCGCACGTGCCACCGGACCAGTTCTGTTGCGACGACTGCCTGGCGGAGATGGCCGATCCCCACGGCCGCCGCCACCGCTACCCCTTCATCAACTGCACCCAGTGCGGGCCGCGCTATACCATCATCGAGCGTCTGCCGTACGACCGGCCGAACACCGCCATGGCCCGCTTTCCCCTCTGTCCCGAGTGCCGCGCCGAGTACGAGGAGCCACTGGACCGTCGCTTCGACGCCCAGCCCCTCGCCTGCCCGGTGTGCGGCCCCCACCTTGCCCTCACCGATGGCAGCTCGCCCTCGATCGAGGACACCACCGCCGCCCTGGCCGGGACCGCGGCGGCGATCCGCCGCGGCGAGATCGTCGCGGTGCGCGGTATCGGCGGCTACCACCTCCTGTGTGACGCACGCAACGCGGCGGCGATCGCCCACCTGCGCGAACGCAAGCCGAGGCCGGAGAAGCCCCTGGCGGTGATGGTCCCGCAGGTCGGTGCAGACGGCCTCGACGGGGTCCGTGAGATCGCCGAGCCCACCGCGGCGGAGGCGGCCTGCCTGCTCGACCCGATGCGCCCTATCTGCCTGGTGGCCAAGGGGGGGAGCCGGCCACTCCCCGAGTCGATTGCCCCGGGGCTCGGGGAGGTGGGGGTGATGCTCCCGTACTCGCCGCTCCACCACCTGTTGCTGGCGGAGATTGGAGGGCCGGTGGTGGCGACCTCGGGCAATGTCTCCGGCGAGCCGGTTCTCACCGAGCCGGCGGAGGTGGAGGGGAGGCTGCGCCACGTGGCGGGCCACTTCCTCCACCACAACCGGCCGATCCTCCGCCCGGCGGACGACCCCCTCTTTCGGGTCATCGGAGGTGTGCCACGGCCCCTGCGCCTAGGCCGCGGCTGCGCCCCGGCGGAGGCGGAGCTGCCGCTCCCGGTGGCCGAGCCGCTCCTGGCGGTAGGCGGTCAGGAGAAGAACACCGTCTGCCTCGCGTGGGATCGGCGGGCGGTGATCTCGCCGCACATCGGTGCGCTCGACACGCCGCGCGGGCTGGCGGTCTTCGAGCAGGTCGCGGCCGATCTCCAGGCCCTCTACGGGGTGGAGGCGGCGTGGCTCGCGGCCGATGCTCACCCCCGCTACACCGCCACCCGCTGGGCGCGCGACCGCGGGCTCCCGGTGGTGGCGATCTACCACCACCACGCCCACGCCGCCGCCCTCGCCGCGGAGCACCGGGTGGCGGGAGAGATCCTCTGCTTTACCTGGGACGGCACCGGCCTGGGCCCCGACCGCACCGCCTGGGGGGGCGAGGCCCTCCTCGGCTGCCCCGGCTCCTGGCGGCGGGTCGCCTCCCTGCGTCCCTTCCGTATCGCCGGGGGGGATCGTGCCGGTCGCGAGCCGTGGCGCGCCGCCGCCGCCCTTACCTGGGAGGCGGGGGTGGGGTGGCCGGAGCTGCCCGGCGACCGTGACCTACTCCACCACGCCTGGGCGCGCGGGGTGAACCGTTTCACCACCACCGCCGCCGGCCGCCTCTTCGATGGGGCCGCGGCCCTCGTGGGGCTGTGCACCACCGCCACCTACGAGGGGCAGGGGCCGATGCTCCTGGAGGCGGCCGCGGGAGGTGCCGCAGGGGAGGCCATCGCCCTGCCCCTGATCCGCGACGAGGGCGGCGTGTGGCGCACCGACTGGGCGCCCCTGTTGCCGATGCTCCTCGACGGCCACCTCTCCGTGGCGGAGCGCGCCGCCTGCTTCCACGCGACCCTCGCCGCCGCGATCGTCGCGCAGGCCGAGCGGGTGCGCGAGGCGACCGGGGTGGCGGTGGTTGGTCTCACCGGTGGCTGTTTCCAGAACCGGCTGCTTACCGAACAGGCGGCGGTGGGGCTCGCCACCGCGGGATTCGAGGTTCTGCTCCCCACCCGCATCCCGGCAAACGACGCAGGTCTCAGCTACGGCCAGGTGGTGGAGGCAGCGGCGCTGGGTAGGTGATCGTCGTCACGGGGCCGGGTCGCCTGGAGTGGCTTGTTAGGCATAGCCCTGGTTTTTCACACCGAGTGCCTTTGTGCTAAAATGCCCTCATGTTAACGCATTGCGACAAAATCTTGCAGGACGCCCTTGCTTTGCCTGATGAAGAACGCGCCATGGTAGTGGTAGGGCTTATTGAGAGTCTCGATGAGACGACGGATACGGACGTCGATGAGGCGTGGGCGGTAGAGATAGAACGCCGCTGTGCGGCACTTGACGCGGGTGATTCGGAAACGTCCGACTGGAAGGATGTACGCCGTCGAATCGAAGCCGACATTCTTCGAAAGTGAGTCGACTTCGAATCAACGCTGCGGCGGAGGAAGAGCTCCGAGCAGCGGTAGCGTGGTATGAGGAGAGGTTGCAGGGCTTGGGTGGAGAATTCTTTGCTGAGGTTGACCGAGTTCTGAGGCTGATTCGACGTTATCCTCTCATGGGATCGCCTGTGCCTCGGGTTCGTGCCGAGCGCGGCACGCGAAGGGTGCCATTGCGACGCTTTCCCTATTACGTAATTTACCGTGAACACGACCCCGAACTCCAGGTCATAGCATTCGCTCACTTCCGTCGAAAACCGGGTTACCGGAGGCATCGCTCTTAGGGCCTAAC
>CAZRGD010000331.1:0-3415 GCA_964599505.1 uncultured Nitrospirota bacterium
GTGCTAATGCCGACCGCCCCCACCCCAACCCTCCCCCGGAGGGGGAGGGAGCCGATCAGACTCCGCTGCGCGGAGAATCGGGGTGGGCCTCCCCCGAAGGGGTAGGGGGCCAATGAGACCTCCGCTACGCGGAGAACCGGAGTGGGCCTCCCCCAAATTGGGTTGTCGTAGCGTTGTCTCACAATGGGTTATGGCAATAATTCGATGGTACCTTTTGTTACAGCGCCATTTACAGGTACAGTATGAACCATGGCGAAGATGGAGATCGAAAAGACCTTCCGGATCGAGGCGGCGCACCGTCTGTCGCGCCTGCCCGCGGACCACAAGTGCTCCCGTCTCCACGGCCACAGCTTCCGGCTGACCGTGCGGGTGGCGGGTGAGGTGGACCCGGACCTCGGCTGGGTGGTCGACTACGCGGAGATCAAGAGGGCCTTTGCCCCCCTCTTCGATGCCCTCGACCACCGCTACCTCAACGACATCCCCGGACTGGAGAACCCCACCTCGGAGGTCCTGGCGATGTGGGTGTGGGAGCGGCTCGCGCCGCGCCTTCCGAACCTCGCTGCGGTGGAGATCGCCGAGACCTGCACGACTCGCTGTGTCTACCGGGGAGAGGCGTCGTGAGCAAGCTTCTGGTCGTCGACGATGACGAGCTCAACCGTGAGATCTACCGCCGCAATCTCGAGTCTGCCGGCTACCAGGTGACGGTGGCGGCGTCGGGGGAGGCGGCGTTGAAGCGACTCGATGAGGAGATCCCCGATCTCATCATTCTCGATGTCCACATGCCGGGGATGGATGGGTTCGAGGTGTGTCGGCGGATCCGCAGCCAGCCAACCTTGGCGGATGTTCCGATCCTCTTTATTACCGCCAAGTACCACGACGACGTCTCCATGGCCCAGGGATTGCGCCTTGGGGCGAACGACTATCTGGCCAAGCCGTTCAACGCCACCGAGTTGGTGGCGCGAGTCGAGTCTGTGGCCATTCAGGGGTCCGAACGCATTGTCCTGCGGCGGCGGACGGTGGGGTTGACCGAGGAGGTGGAGGCGAAGGCCGACGCCCTGTTGCAATCGGAGCGCCGCTTCCGCGAGGTGGTGGAGCATGCCGCCGATGCCATCTGCCTGATCGACAAACGCGGTCGCTTCACCGAGGCGAACCGCCAGACCTGTCGGCTGCTCGGTTGCGACCGGGAGGCGCTCCTCTCCCGTCGGGCGGTCGATTTTTTCGCCTCGGAGGAGTACGCGTCCCTGCGCGATCACGTGGTCAGCGAGCTGAAGCAGCACGGCACGGTGGAGTTTTGTTGCGAGGTTCGTGGGGCCGGGCAGGAGTCGATCTCGGTGGAGGTGAGCGCCTCGGTGCTGGGTGGTGAGCTCCTCGTCCTGGCGCGCGACATCCGCGAGCGCCTTGCCTTGGAGGAGGGGCTGCGCCGCGCCGACCGGCTACAGGCGATCGGTGAGCTCTCCTCCGGGCTGGTCCACGAGATCCGCAACCCCCTCACCGGGATCGTCGCCACCCTCAGTCACTGGCAGCACCAGGGCGATCTATCGCCCAAGCGGCAGGAGGCGGTGGCGCGGATGCTGGTCGAGACGACCCAGGTGGAGGAGCTCCTCAACAGCCTCCTCGATTACGCCCGGCCGCGGGCGCCGCACCATCAGGAGGTCTCCATCCGCGACCTCTTCAGCCAGGTGGCATCGTTCATCGAGGCGCAGCTCGAAGAGGCGAAGGTCACCCTGTCGATCGTCGTCGAGCCGGAGGGGCTTACCGCGGTGATCGATCCGCACCAGCTCGAACAGGTCCTCCTCAACCTCTGCCTCAACGCCGTGCAGTCAATGGCGGGAGGCGGGGGATTGCACCTCCTCGGCGCGCGTCTCCCCGATGGGGTGAAGATCGAGGTTCGCGACACCGGTGGGGGCATCGCCGCCGAGGACCTGCCGCACATCTTCCAACCCTTTTTCACCACCAAACACCGGGGCGAGGGCAGCGGGCTCGGCCTCGCTCTGGTGCAACGCATCGTCCAAGACCACGGCGGCGAGGTGACCGTGGAGAGTGCGCCAGGTCGCGGTACGACCTTCTCCATCCACCTCCCCACTCCCGTTCACACTCCCACCACCGAGGTACCGTCATGAAACCGCAAGTCCTGCTCGTCGACCACCAGCCACTCATCCTCTCCAGCCTCTCCTACCTCCTCGAGGACCTCGGCTTTCGCGTCCGCACCGAGGAGTCGGGCAAGGCGGCGCTCGCCGTGGTGGAGGAGTCGCCTCCCGACGTGATCCTCCTCGACTGGCGGATGCCCGAGATGAGCGGCGAGGAGGTCCTCGCGCAGCTCCAGAAGGGGCACCGGCAGATTCCGGTGATCATCCTCACCGGTGCCGGCGACTCGGCCACCGCGGTGCAGGCGCTGAAGAACGGCGCCTTCGACTACCTCAACAAGCCGGTCGACATCGACAAGGTGCAGGCGGCCCTGCTCACCGCGGTGGAGGCGAACCACCTGCGTAAGCGGGTGATGCAGCGGTACCGCGAGGATGTGGCGCGCTACGGCTTCGACGCCCTGGTGGGCGAGGATCCTGCATTCTGCAAGGTGATCGAGGCGGCGAAGCGGTTGGCGGCCGACCCCGCCATGCCGACCTTCATCGAGGGGGAGAGCGGCACCGGCAAGCACCACCTCGCCCACGCCATCCATCTCGCCACCTCCGACGGTGACCGTCCCTTCGTCTCCCTGCGCGTCGCCGCCTACGACGCCGGCCGCCTCGCGACCACCCTCTTTGGCGACGGCGACGGCCCCGCCGGGATGGTGAGCGACGCCAACGGCGGCACCCTGTTCATCGACGGCATCACCGCCCTGCCCCTGGCGCTGCAGGACCAACTGGTCACCGTCCTCGGCGACCCGAACGTCGTCCCCGACGAGGTGCGGGTGATCGCCAGCTCGCGCATGCGTCTGCAGCTCGCCGTGGCCGAGGGCAAGCTCTCCGAGGAGCTCTCCTACAAGCTCGCCGGCGGCCACCTCCTGCTGCCGCCGCTACGCGAGCGGCACGATGACATCCCCCTGCTGATCAATGCCTTTCTCGCCGAGTTCAACCGGCGCGACAGCCGCAAGGTGGGGCCGTTTAGCAAGCGTGCCCTGTCGCACATCTCCGAGTACCGCTGGCAGGGCAACGTGCGCGAGCTCAGAAACCTGGTAGAGCGCACCGTCATCCTCCACGGCGACGGTGAGGTGGGGCTCAAGGACCTGCCGCCCGAGCTTCACAACCCGCCCGAGGACGACTCTACCCAGATCCTCACGGTGCACCGCTTCGTCAGCCTCAAAGAGATGGACCGCGCCTACTCCCAGGCGGTCCTGCGCCACGTGAAGTACAACAAGTCGGCGGCGGCGCGGCTGCTCGACGTGAGCCGCCAGCGGCTGCGGCGGAAGCTGGAGGGATGA
>CAZRGD010000332.1:0-3412 GCA_964599505.1 uncultured Nitrospirota bacterium
GGCTCGCTGCGCGAGCCAGGGATTAGGGAGGTGGGGAGGTGAGGAGGTAGGGGAGGTAGGGGTGGATCGCCGGCAGGGGCCGGCTCCTACCGTGGTCCCCGAAGTCCGGCAACCCATCTCCGAACCCCTGGGTAGGAGCGGGCCGTGCCCGCGATACGGGCCGCTTCGCGGCCCGCCGCGCCAACGGCGCGGATGGCGAGCCGGAGCTCGCTCCTACCTCATCCTCATCCGCCGAAAGAGACCACCGGCCGGTACCCGGTAGGAGCCGGCTCCCGCCGGCGAAACAGGCCCGAAGGGCCTGCCGTGGCCTACGGCCACGGATCGGGGGCGTGGCCCCCTCCTACCGACCTACCCGCAACCGGTAGAAGAAGTCGTCACCGCCCTCGCCGAAGAGGTCGGTGACCACCACGTAGTAGGTCCCGACGGTGACGACGGTGACGGCCAGCCGTGGATCGAGGCCGTCGCTGTCGTCGTTGGTGGCCAGCACGGTGGTGCCGTCTTCATCGAGGAGGGTGAGGGTGGCGTCGAGCTCCGAGCCGTCGACCTCCGCCGCCACCTCGGCGGTGAGGTGGTCACCTGCCGCCAGGTCGACGGCATAGACATCACGATCGCCCGCATGGCCGATCCAGCCGTCCGCCGTGTTGCTTGATCCGAGCGGAGCCGCCGAGGAGGCGGCTCCCCCCGCCTCATCCCCCACAGGCTGGGCGTCGAGGGTGTGGCCAAAGGCGGTCGCGGACGACCGATCGACGCGCTCCACGGTCGCGGTGATCGTGTAGGTGTAGCCGTTGCCACCGCCACCGCGGGCGTCGGCCACCCGTACCGAGTAGGTGCCGGTCGCGCCGACAAAGCCGCCGAGGGCAGGGTCGAGGCCGTCGGTGTCGTCGGCGGCGGCGAGGGTCGTCCCGTCCGGACCCAGCAGCTCGAGGGTGCCGTCCACCGGCGAGCCGTTCGCGGCCACCCGGACCACCAGGTGCTCGCCCGCCTCCGCCGCCACCGCGTACCAGTCCACATCGCCTGCTGGGGCGAGACTTGCGGCGACCGGCTCACCCGGGGTCAGCGCGGTGGCATCGGCGCGGCTGTTGTCGCCGTCATCCGGCGGCACCGTCTCGGGCGGTGCGGTGCTCGTCGGGTCGAGGGGATCACTCCCCTGAGCCACCTCCAGGCCGTCGTCGATGCCGTCACCGTCGGAGTCCGCCTTCAGGGGGTTGGTCCCGAGCTGCGCCTCCTCGGTGTCCGGCAACAGGTCACCGTCGTCGTCGGTGTCGGCGTTGTTGCCGACCCCGTCGCCATCGGTGTCGAGCCACTCGTTCGCGTCATCCGGGAAGGCGTCTTGGTTGTCCGCCACGCCGTCACCGTCGCGGTCGCCGCTGCCGCCCTCCACAAGGTCGGGTAGACCGTCACCGTTCGCGTCCGGGAGCGGTCCAACGGTGGTGCCGGGGGTGGGATCGCTGGCGTCGGGGATGCCGTCGCCGTCCGAGTCGAGCTGCGCCAGGGGGTCGTGCTCGGGGCGCGCCCGGTGGTCGGCGTCGATACGCACCACCCCCAGCTCGACCTTGCCGCCGCGGCGGGTGGGGAGGATGTCGTGGCTCGGCGCCAGGGCGAGGATCGCCACCGGCTGGCCGTTGATCGCAAAGACCACCACCACCCCCGCCTCCCCCGCCGGGATACGCAGGCGGAAGGAGCCGTCCGCGCCGATCCGCACCGGGCCGGCGATGATCGCCCGCGAGGTGACCCCGACGGCGAAGAGGTCGATGGGCGGCAGGGCGACGGCGGCCGCGGCGATGTGGTCGAGGGCGGCGATCGCCACGTCGCCGACGCTGCCGGAGAGCTCCACCGCGGTCGGCGCAGTGGTTGCATCACCGCCGGTGGCCTGGTTCACCGCCCCACTCCCACTACCGCCACCCCCACCGCTACAGGCAAGGGTCGCAGAGAGGAGGAGGGCGAGGAGGTAGGTGGGGCGGTCCATGACCCCACAGATCGGCAGAAACCGCCCGCGGAACCAATCGACGACCCCTTCGACAGCCACTCACCCGCGAGCGGAGCCGCCCCACCCTCACCGCCCGCCGCCCGCCGGCTGCCGCCGGTGCTACAGGCGGCGGCGCGGCGGCTCGACCCGCTTGCGCCCCAGGGGGGGCGACTGGTGCAGCAGCGCCTTGGTCTCGCGCGACGGCTCCACCCCCAGCCCCTCGGCAAGGGCCGCCTCACAACGGCGATACGCCACCAGGGCCTTGGAGCGCCGATCGAGGGTGAGCCAGCCCCGGATCACCCCCTGGTAGAGCCCCTCCTCCAGGTCGTCGATCTCGAGGCCGCGCTCGAAGGTAGCGATGGCCCGCTCCAACTCACCCTCCTCCTCCCAGAAACGCCCCACCCGCTCCACTGCCTGCAGGAGGCGGCCGTGGAGCCGCTCACGCGGCCCCAGAAGCCACGACTCGCCGCCGGTAGCGCGCAGGAAGGGGCCGCGGTAGAGGTCGATGGCTCCCTCCGCCGCCTCCATCCGTTGTCGCTCCCCCGCCTCGTTGCCACGCCGGCGGGTCAGGATCGGCGCCAGCAGTTCCTCCACCGCCCACGCATCGACCCAGCAACGGGTCGGATCGAGACCGACCATACCGTTTTGCGGCCGCACGACCACCGCATCGCCGAGGAGCCGGCGTAGCCGGTGGAGGGTAGTCGCAAAAACTCGCTGAGCGGCGTCGCCGTCCGCCTCGGGCCACAGGAGGTCGGCCAGCCGCTCGCGCCGCACCTCGCGCCCACCGCACGCCAGCATGGCGCGCAGGAGATCGAGGGGACGCTGCTGGGCCGATGCGGCGAGGGAGACGGAGAGGCCATCGCGGACCACGCGGAAACGGCCCAGGGTCTCGATTTGGATCGGCCACGGCCACTCGGCCACATCCCCACCTGTCGTCGGCGCCGTGAGCCCCCAGCCGCGCACCCAGCCGCGCGCCTCCTTCACCTCGATGCGGTCACGCAGCGCCGCCGCCATCAAGTGCGACGCCACCGCCGGTCGCTGTCCGAACCACAGGCGCACACCGTTGTCGCGCGCCACGCCAAGGCCATGCGCCAGGGCGGCGCAGTGGACTACCGCGTCGCCGTCCTTCGCCTCCAAATGTGCCTCGGTGAGCGCCGTGGAGACGGCGACCAGCGGCCCCGGGAGACACTCCGCCAGAGAACGTACACCCACCACGACGCGCCTCCCCTCCGCCACCTCCCCGCGCAGGGCCAACGCCTCGACCCGCAGGAGTCGCGCCGCCCACTCGAACCACCCCACCCCCACCTCCGAGCCGAGCACCTCCCCCCCCTCCGCGGCCCCCACCCTCCTCCCTCCCTCCCCCCCCACCCCCCCCACCCCACCCGACACCAGCCCGTCACACCACAGCCCCCCCCCCCGCCCCACCGCCACCCCCCCGCACCTCCC
>CAZRGD010000333.1:0-3412 GCA_964599505.1 uncultured Nitrospirota bacterium
GTTGTCACTCGTGTCGACGACACCATCACCGTCGGTATCCACCGTCCCCCCTCCGGGAGAGCATCCTGGCGTGGAGTCGCACGCATTACCCACACCGTCACTGTCGCAGTCGGCCTGATCCGTGTTCGAAATCGTTGGACAGTTATCGCTCGTATCAACGACGCCATCGCCGTCGGAGTCTGTCGTTATATCGGCAACGAAGAGCTTGGCGAGGTTGAGGCTCCCGGAGGTGGCGCAGCGGCCCGAGAGGGCGGTGGTCACGTCCACCGCCGCCAGGAGGCGGGCGCGAACCTGGGCGACGGTGAGGGTCGGCTCGGCCGCCAGCAGGAGCGCCACCGCGCCGGAGACCAGGGCGGTGGACTGGGAGGTCCCGGTGAGGAGGTGGTACGCCCCCACGAGGCTCGGATCGCCGGTAGAGAGGAGGTCGGTCCCCGGCGCGGCGAGATCCACCGAGCTCGCACCCCAGTTGAAGAAGGCGGTGTTGAAGTCACCGCCGTCGTAGGCGGTGACCGAGATCAGGTTGCTGTTCGTGCAGCTCGCCGGGTATTCGGGGGCGGCGTCGATGTCACGGCCGCTGCCGTTGGTGACGCTCGCCGTGTTCCCCGCCGCCGCCACGACGATGACACCGTTATCCGCCGCGTACGTCACGGCGCCGCACAGGGTGAGCTCCCCCTGACCTTTGGCGCCGAAGGAGGCGTTGATCACCTCGGCGCCCGCGTCCACCGCCGCGGTGATCCCGTCGGCGACGACTGCCACCGTGCCACTTCCGTTACTCAGCACCTTCACCGGCAAGAGGTCCACCTGCCAGCTCACCCCGGCAATCCCGATACCATTATTTCCCACCGCACCGATGAGGCCGGCAATGTGGGTCCCGTGGGACTGGCTCAGGTCGTCGTCCTGGGCCGACCCCTTGCCGGTGAGGTCGATTCCGGGCAGGTCGAGGTTCGCCGCCAGGTCCGGGTGGTCGAGGTCGACCCCCGAGTCGAGGACCGCGACCACCACCGTGGCGTCGCCGGTGGTGGTCTCCCAGGCGGTGGGGGCGTGGATCTGCTGGAGGTAGGTCTGGTCGGCAAAGTTTGGATCGTTGGGGGTGATCGCCTGGCTCCTGACCTCGCCGTTTTTCTCGCAGTAGCGCACCCCGGGAAGCGGCGCGATCGCCGCGCACGCCGCCGCCACCGTCTCCCCGGCAGGGAGCGGGACGACGTGGACGCTCCCGTGCAGCAGGTCGCGAACGCAGGCGTAGCCCGCCTGCGTGAGGGTGGCGTGGAGGGTCTCGACCGAGACACCCGGCTCCGCCCCCACGAGAACCTCGGTGGCGACGGCGGGCCGAGCCACGACGAGCAGCGCAAAGAGGAGGATCGGAAGCAACGAGGGTAGACGTTTCACGACGCAGCAGGCTCCAGATGGAACGGGATGGTGGTGGGGGAGGCGCGGTTCCCTGCCTTGTCGGCGACCACCACGGTGAGGGTATGGTCACCCGGCGCCACCCCCTTTGGCCAGGTGAGGCGCAGCCAGTGGCGGTCGGGGTCGTACTCGAAGGCGATCGACATGCCGTCGAGGGTCACCGCGCACCCCGCCTCGTCGACCCCCTCACCGCGCTCCTTCACCGCCACGTAGGGGCGCGCCGGGAGGTGGTGGAGGGCGGCGCCCGCCGCCGGTCGGCTCGTGGTGACCCTGGGTACCCAGCGGTCTTCGAGGACCGCCACCGTGGCGAGCGCCCGGATTCCGGCGGCGAGGGTGTGGCGACCCGCCTCCCAGTGGCCGCCGATGTAGCGCCAGCGGCGCGCCGCCGGTGACCAGCGGTAGAGGCCCAGGGGCCTCCCGTCGGCCACCGCGGGCAGGGTAAAGGTGGTGGTGGCCGCGGTAGCGAGCATCCGGCCGGCCGGGGTGAGGGCGACGGGGCCGGCGCGCAGGGGGAGCCCCTCGGCCACAGGCCGCGCCACCCGCGCCACCCCGAGGCCGAGGGGGGCAAAGGCCCCCCCCTTGGGAAAGTCGACGGCGAAGGGGCCGAGGCGGTGGTGCGCCGGCCGATCCGGCACCACCCAGCGCAGGGCGGTGGCCGGCGGCGCGGGGCCGCCCGCCACCACCACCCGGGCGAGCCGGCTCCCCGGCTCGAGGGGGATGACCCCGAGCCAGCCGCCCGCCGCCGGCTCCAGGTCGACTCGCACCGCCGGGCGGTCGTCGATCGCCAGACGCGCCGCCGGCCGCTCGGCGGTGGCCGGGAGGCGCAGGACCAGGGCGCGGTCCACCTGGGTGAGGCTCGCCCCCCCCTCCCCCGCCCTTGCGCCGGCGGCCACGGGTGCGGCCCGGTTGGCCACCACAAAGGGGATGGTGACGACGGTCTCGCCATCGGCGGCGTCGCGCGCCCGCACGGTGAGCTGGTGGCGGCCGTCGGCGAGGGCGACCGTATCGAGGATGCCGTCACCGGTGGCGGCAAGCAGGTCGTTGCCCGCCTCGCGATGGAGCTTGTAGAGAAAGTGGAGGGGAGCGAGGGCCGAGCGGGGCAGGTCGTAGAGGAGGCCCGAGAGGGGGACACGGGAGAAGCGCAGGCGGTCGAAACGCAGCCGGTAGAGGGGACGCCCCTCCACCTCGGTGGCAATCTCGTAGACGCCGCACCGGTTGTCCGAGGTGAAACGGTCGTCCGCCTCCACCTCCATCGCGATGCGGCCGGCCAGGCGCACCACCGTCGCCCCGTCGCCACCCAGGCCCGTGGTACGGCCCGCGAAGTCGCCGTCTACCCGCCCGGTGGCGTCCGCCGGCAGCCAGCGGACCCGGTGGATCACCGGCGGGTGGTGGTCGGCGAGGGAGGCGAGGGCGGGGAGCGGATTGACCGGCTCGCCGGTGGGGTCGCGCAGCTCGAAGTGGAGGTGCGGCAGCCCCGCCCCCGACTCCCCGGAGTCGGCGATGTGCTGGCCGGCGCGGACCCGCACGGTGCGATCGAGAGCGACCTCGCCCGGATAGCGACCGTGGGCCCGCCTGGCGCGGGCCACCGCATTCACCACCGCCGGGAGGGCGAACCGCTCCAGGTGGCCGTAGACCGTCACCCAGCCGCCCGCGTGTTCCAGGTAGAGGGCGTTGCCGTAACCACGCCGGTTCACCCGCACCCGCACCACCCGGCCGTCGGCGGCCGCCACCACCGGCAGACCGTCACGGCCGCCGGTGCGCAGGTCGATGCCGGTGTGCAGGTGACCGTCGCGGAACTCGCCGACGGTGGCCGAGAGGCCGAGGTTGTCGGGCAGGGGACAGCGGAGGCGCGGCAGGGGGGTGGCAGTGGCGACGGCGGCGGCGAGGAGGAGAAGGAGGATCGTGCCGAGCAGGAGTGGCAGTATCCCCTTCCCCCCCTCCCTCCGGGAGGGGGCCGGGGGGAGGGCGGTGGGAATGGGCTGGGTGCTGCATCCAACCACCCCCACCC
>CAZRGD010000334.1:0-3361 GCA_964599505.1 uncultured Nitrospirota bacterium
GAGCGAGCTCCTGCTCGCGATCGGGGCCGAAGGCCCCGCCGGCCCTGCGGGCCGGTTTCGCCGGCGGGAGCCGGCTCCTACCCTGGCGCCTGCGACCACCGCGCGAGCCCTCAGCTCAACCCCGTCCCCGGATGGAGGAGGAAGTTGAACTCGATGGAATCGGCGGCCAGCACCTGGCGGACGTAGTCGAAGAAGGCGAGGGAGGCCGCCCCCGGCGCTTGACGGCAGACAAGGGTGATGGCGCAGTCCTCGGTGGTGACCCCCGGATACTCCTTCGCCACCTCCCCCTCCATGATGTACTGGAAGTAGGTGTCCACCTTGCGCTTGAGCTGGTCGTGCATCTCGTCGGCGTGGTCCCACGGCCGGTCCTCGCGGATGATCAGGACGTACTTGCTGCGCGCCGTGTCGTGGGCGAGGTAGTCGATGGTGGTGGCGTCGGACATCATGGCGGGCCTCACGGGGTGGGGGGAGGGAGGGGGTGGAGCAGGTCGGGTTCAGTCCCTGGCACGGCTGCCTGGGGCTCGGGCGGCGACGGTGAGCCGAGCGGGTTTTCGGAGGGTGTTGGCCAGTCGGTTCGATCCGGTGGCGTCGGATCGGTCGTCGGGGCGGTGGTTCCAGGGAGCGGGCTGGGCGCAGACGCGTCGCGGGTGACCAGGAGCAGGGTCTCGACGCTCCCCTTATTGGGCTGGAATGGGAAACGGTAGACCTCGACTACCCCCTCGGTCTGCGGTGCGAGCTCTTTCCACCGTGCCTCGGGCAGGAGCAGGAAGGTGGCGGGGCGGGCGAGGTAGGCGATCGCCTCCTCGGCGGTGGCGAGCTTTTCGGGCTTACGGCGCAGGTAGTAGGGGAGGGAGCCCTGGTCGCGGGCGGTCCAGGCGTAGACCGCGAAGGGTGCATCGCCCACCAGGGTGCGGACGCGGGCCAGTGGCACCCGCGGGTCGTGGTCCGGGAGCTCTTGGAGGTGCCAGTAGCCGGGCCCCTGGAGGGCGGCGAGGGCGACGGCGAGGAGCGCCGCACCGCGCAGGGGGCGGCCGTGCCAGGCGAGGTGGCCGGCGGCGGCGGCCGCCACCGCCATTACCGCGAACGCCGCCGCGATGAAGGGGGCGTGGGCGGCGACCACTGTGTGCAGATAGCTGTGGCCCGGGTGGACCCACAGGGGCGCGAAGGCGGCGGCGATCGCACCTACCACCGCGACCAGGGCGGTGATGACGCTTGCCACGGAGAGGCCCCGCGCCGCCCAGCGGCCGTCGATCCCGAGGGCGATCCACGCCGCCACCGCCGGGTAGATCGGCATGAGGTAGCGGTGGGTCTTCTCCGTCGACAGAGAGAAGAGGATGAAGGTCGCCGCCGCCCACACCACCACGAAGGTGGTCAGCCGCCGGTGGCGTCGCCACGCCGGCACGAGGGTGAAGGGCAGCAGGAGCCCCCACGGGAAGAAGTGGGTGGCGAGGGTGTTGAGGTACCAGAGGGGGGGCTCATGCTCGTTGCGGCCGGTGATCTGCTGGGTGAGCTCGGTGGACATGACGGAACGGGCCCCGCTACCGCCGAGGAGGACGATCGCGTACCACGCCGCCGGCAGGAGCCAGAGGAGGGTGGTGCGCCGGCGTACCAGGGAGATGAGCGCGCGCGGCCGGCGCGCCACCAGTGCCGTGGGGATCACCACCGCGGCGAGGACCGCGAGCGCCAGGGGTCCCTTGAGCAACGCCGCCACCGTCCCCAGGAGATGGACCGCGCCAAACGCCCATCGCTCGGACTCCGGCTCCGTGAGCCCCCGGTAGAAGGCCCACACCGCCGCCCCGAGGGCGAGCATGAGGGGCAGGTCGATGAGGGCGTAGGCGGCACGGTGGGCGAAGTCGTAGGTACCCACGAGGATCAGCGCCGCCAGCCACGCCCGCCCGCTCCCCAGGGGGCGCCGGCTCACCCCCCAGAGGATGAGGAGCAGCGCGACCGAGGTCACCGCGGTGGCCAGCCGGGCGACGGTCTCGTCCACCCTCCCGGCGGCGAGGCCCCCGGCGGCGATGATCCACGGCGCGAGCGGCGGCTTGAAGATATACGGCGCTCCCCACGTCTCGGGGATCAGCCAGTGGCCCCCCTCCACCATCGACTGGGCGCAGGCGATGCGGATCGCCTCGATGGTGTTGTGGACCGGCCGGGCGAGGTCGGGGAGGGCGAGGAGGAGGCAGAGGGCGGCCAGCGACAGGGGGGCGGCCACCACCCACCAGCGCGGTGTCGCCGGTTGCCGGCGTGTCGTCGCCTCTTCCTCCATCGCTCCCTCCTCCCTCTACCCTAGGAGTCTGTCGGGTGGTCTGCCTCGATGAGCGCCACCAGGGCGTCCACCAGGCGCGCCTCCTCCACCCGCTCCACCACCTCACCCCCCTTGAAGAGGGTGCCGAAGCCGCGGCCGCCGGCGATGCCGTAGTCGGCGTCGGTCGCCTCGCCCGGGCCGTTCACCACACACCCCATCACCGCCACCGATACCGAGGCGGCGAAGGCACCGAGGCGCTGCTCCACGTCGCGCGCCAACCCCACCAGGTCGATCTCCGCGCGGCCGCACGACGGGCAGGCGATCAGGTTCACCCCGCGCTGCCGGAGACCGCACGCCTTGAGGATGTCGAAGGCGACCCGCACCTCCTCCACCGGGTCGGCGGCCAGCGAGATGCGCACCGTATCGCCGATCCCGTCCAGGAGCAGCGAGCCGAGGGCGACCGCCGACTTGATCGCGCCGGTGGCCGGCGGCCCCGCCTCGGTCACCCCGAGGTGGAGCGGGTAGTCGATCTGCTCGGCGATCAGCCGGTACGCCTCCACCGTCCGGTGGACGTCCGACGCCTTCAACGAGATCTTGATCTGGTCGAAGCCCAGCTCCTCGAGGATGTGGATGTGGCCGAGGCCGCTGGCCACCATCGCCTCGGCGGTGGCACCGCCATGGGCCTCGACGAGCGCCTTCTCCAGGGAGCCGGCGTTCACCCCGATACGGATCGGCACCCCACGCTCGGCGCAGGCGCGGGTCACCTCCTCCACCTTCCAGCGGGCGCCGATGTTGCCCGGGTTGATCCGGATGCAGTCGGCGCCTGCCGCCAGGGCGGCGAGGGCGAGCTTGTGGGAGAAGTGGATGTCCGCCACCAGGGGGACGGTGACGTGCTCCTTGATTTGCGCGAGGGCGCCGGCCGCCGCCTCGTCGAGGACCGCCAGGCGGACGATCTCGCACCCGGCCGCCTCCAGGGCGCGGATCTGGCCGACGGTGGCGGCGACATCGCGGGTGTCGGTGTTGGTCATCGACTGGACCGACACCGGCGCGAAGCCGCCGATCTTCAGGTGACCGACCTGGATCTGTCTGGCGATGCGACGGGTCTTCATGGGGGAG
>CAZRGD010000335.1:0-3341 GCA_964599505.1 uncultured Nitrospirota bacterium
ACCTCGTCGCGGTCACCCCTAGCGCCACGGTGATCGGCGTCGACCTCCTCACCTTTCGCGAGTCGCACGGCTTTCAGATCGAGCGCCAGGGGTGGCGCGACCAGTTCCGCGGGCTGCATCTCACCGACAAGCTGCGCCTCGGCCGCGCCATCGACTCCATCTCCGGCGCCACCCTTTCCGCCCGCGCCCTCACCCGCGGGATCCGGCGGGTGCTCGCCACGGTGGAGGTGGTGCTCTCAGTGGGAAGCGGCCCAACGGGCACCCAGCGGTGATGGTACGATCAGCCCAGTTCAGTGGTGGCTGCAGGATTCTGATCTTCGAATCTCAAGGGCAGTCGCCCCCTACCGTCAGACCGGGAGTCGAGATGGCCGAGTGGCAACAGCGTGTGCACACGGATCCCACCATCTGTCACGGCAAACCGTGCATTCGCGGGACCCGGATCATGCTCGCGGTGATCCTCGACAACCTTGCCGAGGGGCTCACGGCGGAGGAAATCGTCGAAGAATATCCGCCCCTCACGGTGGCAGATGTGCAGGCCGCTATCGCCTATGCCGCAGCGCTCGCGCGGGATGAAGAGCTGATCCCTCTCCGTTCGTGACCATGCTCTTGAAGCTCGACGAGAACCTGGGGCGCTCACCTCAGGCACTGCTGCGCGATGCAGGTCATGACGTTGAGCATGTCCATGACGAGGGGCTCACTGGCGCAAACGATGATCGAGTCTGGCAGCAAGCATGTGCGGAGAAACGCATGCTGGTGACCCTCGATCTCGATTTCTCCGATATCCGGCGATTTCCGCCTGGAAGTCATCCAGGGATCCTCCTTCTCCGCCCGCGCAGCCGGAGTCGCGACGCGGTTCTCCGAGTCCTGGCGCGGGTTTTCCTTGGAAAGTACGGCAGGGTGTCTTGTGGTCGCGGATGAAGAAAACACCCGAGTCCGTCGCCTTCATTGACCAACGCCTGCTAGGCGGGATCAATCGCAGCCTCCCCCTTCACCCCCCCTGAAACCGGTGCTAGCTTCACTGGAGGAGTCACCCTCGTTCCACCCACCCATTCTGGAGGAAGACCGCCATGCCCCTCGTCCCCATGCGTGTCTTGCTGGACCACGCCGCCGAACACGGCTACGGCGTGGGCGCCTTCAACGTGAACAACATGGAGCAGATCCAGGCGATCATGATCGCCGCCCGGGAGACCGACTCGCCGGTGATCATCCAGGCGTCGCGCGGCGCCCGCTCGTACACCGACGACGCCTACCTGCGCCACCTGATGCTGGCGGCGGTGGAGCTCAACCCGGAGATCCCGGTGGTCATGCACCAGGACCACGGCAACTCGCCGGCCACCTGCTTCTCGGCGATCCAGCAGGGGTTCACCTCGGTAATGATGGACGGCTCCCTGGAGGCGGACGGCAAGACGCCGTCGTCGTACGACTACAACGTCGAGGTGACCCGCAAGGTGGTGGAGGTGGCGCACACCCTCGGGGTGACGGTGGAGGCGGAGCTCGGCTGCCTCGGCGGCATCGAGGATGGCCAGGGCGCCGGCCTCACCGGCGAGGAGGCGCTGGCCCACCTCACCGACCCGGCGCAGGCGGAAGCCTTCGTCGCCGAGACCGGTTGTGACGCCCTGGCGGTGGCCATCGGCACCAGCCACGGCGCCTACAAGTTCACCAAGAAGCCGACCGGCGACGTCTTGCGCATCGATGTCATTCAGGAGATCCACAAGCGGCTGCCCGACACCCACATGGTGATGCACGGCTCGTCGTCGGTCCCCAAGGAGCTGGTGGACATCATCAACGAGTACGGCGGCGAGATCCCGGAGACCTACGGCGTACCGGTGGAGGAGATCCAGCGCGGCATCGCCAGCGGGGTGCGCAAGGTGAACGTCGACACCGACTCGCGTCTGGCGATCACCGGCGCGATCCGCAAGGTATTTGCCCAGGATCACAAGGTCTTTGACCCGCGCACCTACCTGAAGCCGGCGCGGGCGGCGATGGCGGAGGTGGTGAAGGCACGGATGATCGCCTTCGGCCAGGCCGGCCACGCGAGCGAGATCCGTCGCACCACCCTGACGGAGATGGCGAAGCGGTACATGGACATGGCGGGGTAGGGTCAGGAATCCCACTACAACACCACGGCTGCACGCAGGGGGGCCGTGGCCCGGAAGGTCAATCCATAGATCGGGCCGCGAATGGACGCGAATGGTGGGTACCGCCAGTCTGACGTTACCGGTGGGGCCAACCGGCGCGCAGCGGCCTGGAAGGCGGTTGATTCGCCACGGAATCCACGGAAGCTCGAAACAGGGCAGGCGCCACCTCGTTCTCTTTCCCCCGCCGCGCGTCTTCGCCCCTTCCGTGCCCTTCCGTGGATTCCGTGGCCAATTCCCTGCCGGGAGGCGAGGGGGCCGGGGGCGACGCGATTGCCGCCACAGCTCGTCCTGAGCCCATTGCGGCTTGCCCTCCACGACACCGGTTTCGCTCTTCACCCGGTGGGTGAACCCGATCACCGCCAGGGATGGAGCCATGTTCTCGTGAGATCAGCACCATGGCGGTTACGGGGAAATCCGAGCCGAGGATCTTGGTGGTATCAGGAAGATTGACATGTGGGCGACATGCGATAATGTTTATCGCATGTCGTCGATGATTCAGATCCGCAACGTTCCCGAGGCGATCCACCGGACTCTCAAGGTGCGCGCGGCCGAGGCGGGGATGACGCTCTCTGAGTTTCTTCTCCGTGAGGTCACCCATGTGGCTCAGCGCCCTACCTTGGAGCAGGTGCTGCGGCGCATCGAAGAGCGAGGACCGGCCAAGGTCTCTATCGACTCGGCCGCCGCCGTGCGTGCCGAGCGTGAGAATCGGGAGTGATCGTTCTCGACGCCTCGGTGGTGGTTGATTTTCTGCTGGATCTGCCGCCCCACGCAGAGATCATCGCCGCACGGATCCAGGCCGAGGCACCTGCTCTCGCTGCCCCGCACCTCCTCGACGTCGAGGTCGCCCAGGTCCTCAGGCGGCACTGCCTGGGAGGTGCAATCGAGCCGAGCTTTGCCCAGGCCGCCCTTGAAGATCTCGCAGCGCTGCCGATTACCCGCTATCCACACATCCCGCTCCTCATCCGCGCCTTCGCCTTACGGGACAACGTCACCCTTTACGATGCTGTCTACTTGGTGCTCGCTGAAGCCCTCGGTGTGCCGCTCCTCACCCGTGACCGGGCGCTGACCACCGTCCCTGGATACGACGGTGTGGCAGAGCTCGTGGCTTGAGCGCTTGCGATCGGACGACAGCACGATAGGTTCCAGAAGGTACGAAGGGGAACAGGAGGTTTTGGGGTCAGGTCTTGCCTTGACACATTTCTT
>CAZRGD010000336.1:0-3334 GCA_964599505.1 uncultured Nitrospirota bacterium
GTAGACTTCAATTTGTGGATTATTCTCCATTTCGCCACTGTGGGAAAAACCACGTTTCCGTGTTTTCAGTGAGTTACAGAAACGCACCGACCTGGCACGATGTTTGCTGTACTCCCTTCAAACACGGAGCCCACCCATGCGCACGATCGCCATCCTCACCCTCCTCCTCGCCACGACCGCCACCGCCACCGCCACCGCCACCGCCTCACACCTTGACGACTTGGTGGCCACGGCGCTGAAGGACAACCCGCGGATCGCCGCGGCGCGCTTCGCGGCCACCGCCGCCGGCGCCATCCCGGTCCAGGCATCGAGCTTCGACGACCCGATGGCGGGGGGGGCCTGGTACCTCCAGGAGGTGGAGACGCGGGTCGGACCGCAGGAGGCGCGCCTCTTCCTCTCCCAAAAGTTTCCCTTCTGGGGCAAGCGCTCCCTGCGCGGTGAGGCGGCGGAACGCGGCGCCGCGGCGGTGGCCGAAGAGCTACGTCAGGTGGAGCTGGCGGTGGTGACCGAGGTTCAGGATCGCTACTACGACCTCGCCTACATCGAAGAGTCGATCCGTATTACCGAGGCCGACCACGCCCTGGTCTCGGACATCGTCGAGGCAGCCCTCGCCCACTACCGCGCCGGCGACGGCCAGCAGCGCGATGTCCTGCGCGCCCAGGTCGCCCTGTCGCGCGACACCGACCGGCTGCTGACCCTCCACGCCCGGCGCACCACCCTGGTAACGCGCATCAACGCGCTCCTCGGCCGCGACCCGACCACCTCCATCGCCACCGCCCACCTGCCCTCGGGGACCCCGGTGATCCCCACGACTGAGGCCCTGCGAACGGCCATGGAGCAGGAGCGACCGCGGCTGGCCGCCCTCGCCCGCAAGATAGAGGCGACCCGCAGTCGCCTCGCTCTGGCCCACAAGCGGTACTACCCGGACCTCACCGCCCGCCTCGACTACACCCTCGTTTCCCCCGGTCCGCTACCGGCCGACGACAACGGCACGGACAGCTACTGGGCGACGGTCTCCGTCAACCTGCCTGTCTGGCGCAAGCGGCTGAAGGCGGGGGTAGAGGAGCAGGACGCCAGGCTGGCCGCCGCCCAGGCCGTCTACCAGGATGAGCTCGACCGAGCGCTCTCAGAGATCGACGACCTCCGCTTCCGCATGACCACCACCCGCGACCAAGTCGCCCTCTTTACCACCGGCCTCGTTCCCCAGGCGGAGCAGGCCCTGCGCGCCACCATGGACGCCTACCGTACCGGCAGCGCCGGCTTCCTCGACCTCCTGGACGCCGAACGCGACTGGCTCGACCTGAGGCTCGCCGCTTTCCGCGCCCGCGCCGACCTCTTCCAGCAACAGGCGCAGCTCCGCCAGGCGGTGGGGCGGCTGCCGGAGTCGGCGAGCGCTAGCCGCGAGTAGGCGGGTTGGCCAACCGCAAGAACGGCAACTGCAAACTGCAAGCCGCAAATGAACGCGAATGAACGCAAATGTTTAACCGCAGAGGTGTACCCCATCTCGAACGAATCGTATTTGCACAACCATTCCGCACCATGATTCGCGTTCATTTGCGTTCATTCGCGGCTAAGGAACCAAGAATATGAAACGGACCCTCGGCATCATCGCTATCGCCCTCCTCTTTACCGGCCTCGGCGTCTGGGTGGGCGCGCGCTTCGTGACCCGGCCCCAGACCACGGCCCTGCACGGTGGCCGTAGTCCGTCGACCACCGCTGAGGGCAAGGCGGAGACCGCGGAGAAGGCGAAGCCCAAGCGCAAGATCAAGTACTGGGTCGCCCCGATGAACCCCACCTATATCCGCGATTCGCCGGGCAAGTCGCCCATGGGGATGGACATGGTGCCGGTCTACGAGGACGAGGATCAGGCGGCCCAGAACGACACCCACCCGAACGCCATCCGCATCGACCCGACGGTGATCCAGAACATGGGGGTGCGCACCGCCACCATCGAGCGACGTGACCTCACCCGCTCCCTGCGCACCATCGGCCACGTCACCGAGGACGAGACCCGCCTGGCGGAGATCAACACCAAGGTGGGCGGCTGGATCGAGCACCTCTTCGTGGCCGAGACCGGCCAGCAGGTGAAGAAGGGCGACCCGCTCCTCACCCTCTACGCCCCGGACCTGGTGACCACCCAGCGCGAGTACCTCCTCGCCCTGAACAACCTGCGCAAGGTGAAGCGCTCCCCCTTCCCCGAGGTGGTCTCCGGCGCCAGGCGGCTGCTCTCCTCCACGCGCGAGCGGCTGGCGCTGTGGGACATCAACCCGGCGCAGATCGACCGCCTGGCGCGCACCGGCAAGGTCGAGCGCACCCTCACCCTCTACTCCCCCTTCGACGGCGTCGTCCTCATGCGCCACGTCGTCGAGGGGACCTACGCCAAGCCGGGCCAGCCCCTGCTGAAGCTCGCCGACCTCTCCACCGTTTGGGTCCTGGCGGACGTCTACGCGCAGGAGCTGCCCTGGGTGCAGCCCGGAACCCACGCCGACATGACCCTCACCTACCATCCGGGCCAGCTCTTCCACGGCCGCCTCGACTACATCTACCCGACCCTCAACCCGAAGACGCGGGTGGTTCAGGTACGGCTGATCTTCAAAAACCCGGACCTCACCCTGAAGCCGGGGATGTACTCGAATGTCATCATGACCCCGCGGGTGGCCGCCCAGGTCGTGGTGGTGCCGAAGGCGGCGGTGATCCACTCGGGCCGCCGTAACCTCGCCTTCGTGCAGCTCCCGGACCACCGCTTCGAGCCGCGCACCCTCACCCTCGGCCCCCAGGGCGACGACGGCTACCAGGTCCTCGCAGGCCTCATCGAGGGCGAGACCGTGGTCACCTCGGCGCAGTTCTTGCTCGACTCCGAGTCGCAGCTCAAGGAGGCGATCAACAAGCTCCTGGAGATCCGCAAGAAGAAGGCGGCCGGGTCGAAGTCCGGTGGGACCATGAAGGGCATGGAGGACATGAAAGGGATGGAAGGAATGGAAGGGATGAAGATGACCGCCTCGCCGCCCACACGGGCGACGGCACGCGACGCATTCACCGCCTACCTGAAGATTCAGGCGGCGCTCGCCGGGGACCGCACCGTGCCCACCGCCGTGGTGGAGGAGCTCCGGGGGGCGCTGGACCGCCTCGCGGAGCAACCGGAAAGCGGCGTCACGCGCCCCGAGCTGAAGCGGCTGGCCACCGACCTCGACCACCTCGCCTCTCGTGACCTCCAGGTTGCGCGCGGCGGCTTCGGCCCGGTCTCCGAGCTCCTCCTGAAGCTCGCCCGCGGCCCAGAAAAATCCGTCGCCGCCGACCTCGGCCTCAACGCCTTCCACTGCCCCACGTCGCACGC
>CAZRGD010000337.1:0-3331 GCA_964599505.1 uncultured Nitrospirota bacterium
CCTCGTCCAAGTCCTCGACGTACCGGTAGGAGGGGGCCATGCCCCCGATTGGGCGACCACCGGAGCGACGGATGAAGAGATCGCGGGCATGGCCCGCTCCTACGACGGGCGGGCCGGCATCGGAAAATTCCTGCACCCTCTCGCGACGATCCCTGGTGAGAAATCAGGGCCAACCAGCCATCGAATCCCATCCACGGAGCCCTCCATGAGCGAAGCCAACCTCACCTACAACGACCAGGAGTACCGGCTCCCCGTGGTCACCGGCAGCGAGGGGGAGCAGGGGATCGACATCACCGCCCTACGCAAGAGCAGCGGCGCCATCACCCTCGACCCGGGTTACGTCAACACCGGCGCATGCAAGAGCGCGGTCACCTTCCTCGACGGCGAGAAGGGGATCCTCCGCTACCGCGGCTACCCCATCGAGGAGCTGGCGGAACGCTCCTCCTTCCTCGAGGTGGCCTACCTGCTGATCTACGGTGAGCTGCCGACCGCCACCGAGCTCGACGCATGGAGCGACTCGATCCGCCACCACTCGATGGTCCACGAAAAGATGCGCCGCTTCTTCGACGCCCTACCGAAAGAGGCCCACCCGATGGCGGTCTGCTCCGCGGCCCTCGGGGCGCTTTCCACCTTCTACCAGGACTCGCTGGACCCGCGCGATCCGCAGCAGGTGATGATCTCCATCCACCGGATGCTGGCGAAGATGCCGACCATCGCCGCCTACTCCTACAAGACCTCGATCGGCCAGCCGCGCCTCTACCCGAAGAACCACCTCGACTACTCCAGCGGCTACCTGCGGATGATGTTCGGCACCCCGTGCGAGGAGTACGAGGTCGACCCGGTGGTCGCCAAGGCGCTCGATGTCCTGTGGATTCTCCACGCCGACCACGAGCAGAACTGCTCCACCTCCACCGTCCGCCTGGTGGGCAGCTCCCTGGCCAACCTCTTCGTCTCCGTCTCCGCCGGCATCTGCGCCCTCTGGGGTCCGCTGCACGGCGGCGCCAACCAGAAGGTGATCGAGATGCTCCAACGCATCGCCGACGGCGGCGACACCGGCAAGCAGTTTCTGGAGCGAGTCAAGCGGCAGGAGGAGGGGATCCGCCTCATGGGGTTCGGCCACCGGGTCTACAAGAACTTCGACCCGCGGGCGCGGATCATCAAGAAGGCGTGCTTCAACGTCTTGGAGAAGCTCCACGTCCAGTCACGCCTTTTGGATGTGGCGGTGGAGCTGGAGGAGCAGGCGCTCGCGGACGACTACTTCGTCGAGCGCAAGCTCTACCCCAACGTCGACTTCTACTCCGGGATCATCTACCAGGCGATCGGCATCCCGGTAAACATGTTCACGGTGATGTTCGCCATCGGGAGGCTGCCGGGCTGGATCGCCCAGTGGGTCGAGCTCCAGGGAGACCCGACCTTCAAGATCGGCCGCCCGCGGCAAATCTACACCGGCGCGACCGAACGCCACTACCTCGGGGTGGGGGAGCGGGGGTAGGGGACACATGCCATTAGGCCCCCCTCGACTAAAACCTAGATTCTGCAATCCTTCGGGCACCGAGGGCGTCGAGGCAGGTCCTTGATGGGTGGCGACGAGCCGATTTCGGCGCAGGCATACTTGAGGTACCGCGAGCACGAAATGGATGAAGCCAACGCCGCAGAAGGGCCTGAATCGGCGGCCGAATGCCGAAGGATTGCAGAATCTAGGTAAAATGTAGGTCAGTCTCAAGGAGAGCCTCCTCCCATGAAACAGAGAATCACCGTCCGGCCCGGTGTCCATTTCGGCGAACCGTGCGTCGCGAAGACACGTATTCCGGTGCGCGTCGTCCTCGAGCTGGTACGCGATGACGTCCCCCTCGACACAATCATCCGGGATTACTACCCCGAGCTCTCCCTGGAGGATGTCAAGGCCTGTCTTCAGTACGCCATTGACGTCGTCGCCGCCGAAGAGGTGCATGTCGCCCCGGTGCCATGAGGCTCCTCCTCGACCAAGACGTCTACCGCCTCACGGCACGCTTTCTCACCGACAGCGGCCATGACGTGGTGGTTGCTGCGGAGGTTGGGCTGTCGACGGCGCCCGATGTGGAGGTTCTCCGCACGGCCCAGGAGACTGGACGTATCCTTGTCACCCGTGACCGTCACTTTGGTGGCCTCGTCTTTGCCGGGGGTCACAAGTCGGGCGTCATCTATCTCCGCATAGCCCCCTCCACGCTCGCTGAGGTTCATAAAGAGCTCGAAGAGCTCCTCGCGGAGCAACCGGAGTTGGTGCTTACCCGGGCGTTTGTGGTCGTCGAGCCTGGACGTTACCGCCTCCGCCATCCACCTGCTTCCAACTAGCTCGCCATGATCCCCGCCACCCACAACATCGTCCTCATCGGCATGCCCGGGGCGGGCAAATCGACCTGCGGCCTGCTCCTGGCGAAGGCGACCTCGCGGCCGTTTATCGACACCGACGTCTGGATCCAGTCTCTGGAGGGGTGTGGCCTGCAGGAGATCATCGACAGCCGCGGGATCGAGGCGATGCGGGCGGTGGAAGAGCGCCGGGTCCTGGAGCTCGCCGTCCACGGCCACGTCGTCGCCACCGGCGGCAGCGTCGTCTACTCCGAAGCGGCGATGGTCCACCTGAAGGCAGAGGCGGTGTCGATCTTCCTGGAGGTGGGGCTCGACGCCCTCCATGCCCGCCTGGGTGACGCCGCCGAGCGCGGCATCGTCCGCCGCCCGGAGCAGTCCTTCGCCGACCTCTACGCCGAGCGCCTGCCCCTCTACCGGCGCTACGCCGATTTCACCGTGGTGTGCGACGGCCTCGACCACGAGGGGGTGGTGGCGCGGTTGACCGCCGTGGTGGCTGGAGACTGACAACGTCGCCAGGGCATCACTCCACGTAAAGGCAACAAAATAATGGCCAAACATTCATCAACCCAGGCGAAAAAGAGGCGGTCGAAGGCACTCAAAGGGAGAAAAGAGCGTCGTTGTGTCACCATGCTGACCCTGGATGGGATCTCCATCGCGACGCCCGATACGCTGGAGAACGAGGTTACCTATGTGCTGACGGAACAGGGGGACTGGTACGAGGACGAGATACGATTTCTTCGCCGAATCATCCAACCGAGCATGCGCGTCGTGGACGCCAGTGGCGACTACGGTTGGTATGCCCTGAGCATGGCACGCGCAGTCGGCGCGCACGGCTCCGTCCTTGCCTGCGTGGCCGATCCCGGCCAGCGGTCGTTGGTGCCGCGGGGGGTCCGCGTCAATGGGTTCACCTGTCTCCCCGTGGGCTCGGGAGCACCCACACCCGCACTTCCCGCACCATAGAACAAAGCTCGTCGCCTCCCGCGTA
>CAZRGD010000338.1:0-3319 GCA_964599505.1 uncultured Nitrospirota bacterium
CGTACCTCAAGTACGCCGGCGCCGAAATCGGCTCGCCGCCTTGCCCAAGGAGCTGCCTCGACGCCCTCGGTGCTCGAAGGAGTGCAGAATCTAGGTTTCACCATGAAGAGCGTGAAGGGCCGTCGCTACCGCTTCGGCGCGGTCTTGATGATGTCCGCCACCACCGACGGGTCGGCGAGGGTGGTGGTGTCGCCGATCTGATCCGGGGCGCCTTCCGCCACCTTGCGGAGGATGCGGCGCATGATCTTGCCGGAGCGGGTCTTCGGGAGCGCCGGGGCCCAGTGAATGACGTCGGGGGCGGCGATCGGCCCGATCTCCTTGCGTACATGGGTGATCAGCTCCGCCCGTAGGGCGTCGGAGGGCTCGACCCCCTGGTTGAGGGTGACGTAGGCGTAGATCCCCTGCCCCTTCACCTCGTGGGGGAAGCCCACCACCGCCGCCTCCGCGACCGCCTCGTGGGAGACCAGGGCCGACTCGACCTCGGCGGTCCCCATCCGGTGGCCGGAAACATTGATCACGTCGTCGATGCGGCCGGTAATCCAGTAGTAGCCGTCCTCGTCGCGGCGGCAACCGTCACCGGTGAAGTAGAGCCCCTTGAAGGTGGAGAAGTAGGTCTGGCGGAAGCGGTCGTGATCACCAAAGACGGTCCGCATCATCCCCGGCCAGGCGCGGCGCAGACAGAGCGGCCCCTCACAGGCTCCCTCCAGCTCATTGCCATCGTTGTCCACCACCACCGGCTCGATACCGAAAAACGGCAGGGTCGCCGACCCCGGCTTCATCGGCGTGCAGCCGGGCAGGGAGGTAATCAGATGGCCACCGGTCTCGGTCTGCCACCAGGTGTCGACGATCGGACAGCGCCCCTCACCGACCACGTCGTAGTACCACTTCCACACCTCCGGGTTGATCGGCTCGCCCACCGTGCCGAGCACCCGGATCGACTTGCGCGAGGTCGCCTTGACGAAATCGTCGCCCTGGCGCGCGATGGCGCGAAGCGCCGTGGGGGCGGTGTAGAACTGCGCCACGTTGTGCTTGTCGCACACCTGCCAAAAGCGCGACCAGTCCGGGTAGTTGGGCACCCCCTCGAACATCACCGAGGTCGCGCCGTTGGCCAGGGGGCCATAGACGATGTAGCTGTGGCCGGTGATCCAGCCGATGTCGGCGGTACACCAGAAGACCTCGCCATCCTTGTAGTCGAAGACCAGCTCGTGGGTCAGCGCCGAGTAGAGGAGGTAGCCGGCGCTGGTATGGAGCACCCCCTTCGGCTTGCCGGTGGAACCGGAGGTGTAAAGAATAAAGAGGGGATCCTCGGCGCCCATCGCCTCGGGCGCACAGTCGGTCGAGGCGTTCGCCATCTCCTCGTGCCACCACCGGTCACGCCCCGCGGTGGTAGCCACCTCCCGCCCCGTGTGGCGCACCACGATCACCCGCCGTACGTGGTCGAGCCCGTCGACGGCCTCGTCCACGTTCCGCTTCAGGGGGATCACCTTGCCGCCGCGCAGCCCCTCGTCAGCGGTGATCACGATGTCCGACCGGCAGTCCTCGACACGGTCACGGATCGAGTTGGGGGAGAAGCCGGCAAAGATCACCGAGTGGACCGCGCCGATGCGGGCGCAGGCGAGCATGGTCACCGGCAGCTCGGGGATCATCGGCAAATACACCGTCACCCGGTCACCCTTTTTCACCCCGTTCGCCTTCAGGACATTGGCGAAGCGACAGACCTCCTCATAGAGCTCGCGGTAGGTGATGTGGCGGTCGTTCTTCGGATCGTCACCCTCCCAGATGATCGCCGTCTGGTCGCCACGGAGATCGAGGTGACGGTCAAGGCAGTTAGCGGAGACGTTCAACTCCCCCCCCTCGAAGAAGGCGATCTCCGCGGTGTTGAAATCCCACCGGGCCGCCCGGTCCCACCGCTTCATCCAGGTGAGGCGCTCCGCCTGCTCCCCCCAGAACCCCTCCGGGTCGTCCAGGGAGCGCTGGTACAGCTCCCGGTACTGTTCCATGGAGGAGATATGGGCGTGGGCGGCGAACTCCGCACTCGGGGAAATCGAATCGACCATGGGTTTGGCCCTCCTTTAGACGCGGCAAACGAAGAGATGGGTTAACAAAACCGACACGTGGCCAAAGGGTCGGCACCATGCCTCAGGCGATTCAGCCAGGCAACCAACCGGCGACCCCAAGGGACTGCGACGGGGTCAACGGACAATCTCTATGTTTTTTGATATGTTTTCTCCAACACCGAGTCCGAGATTCACCATGGAGCCAACCCTTGAAGATCGAGATCCTCTACTGCGGCCAGTGAAACTACCGCCCCCGGGCCGCCAGGCTGGCGGCCGAGCTGGAGCACCGTTTCGGGGCCACCCCCGAGCTGGTGCGCGGCAACAGCGGCGTTTTCGAGGTGACCGTCAACAGAGAGCTTCTCTTCTCCAAACGCACCACGGGCCGTTTTCCCGAAGAGGGGGAAGTGGCGGCACGGATCGAGGCCCTCGGCCCTAACCCCCACGGCTCACCATGAATCTGCTACGAGCGCACAACTACCCGAATCTGCCGGTCGTGTCCTCGTCCGAGCCCTCGACGTACCGGCGGGAGGGGGCCATACCCCCGATTGGGCGACCACCGGAGCGGCGGTCGAGGCAATCGCGGGCATGGCCCGCTCCTACCACGGGCCGGCCAGCATCGGAGGGTTCCTGCACGCTCTCGCAGCGATCCCGGGTGAGAACTGCGGGCTAACCCCCAACCCTGAGGAGACCGCCATGTCCACCACCGCAACACTCAACACCCCCGCCGGCAAGGTCACCGTCCGCCCGACCCCGCACGGCAAGCAGATCACCATGCACGGCATGACCGTCGAGACCAACCACGACGGTTACATGGTCAAGCGCGACCAGTGGACGCCGGAGATCGCCGCCGTCCTCGCCCATCTCGACGGGGTGGCGCTCACCGAGGAGCACTGGCACATCCTCGACTACCTGCGCCGCTACTACGCCGAGTACCTCATCTCCCCCAACGTCCGCATCCTCCTGCGCCACCTGCGCGAGGAGTGGGGCGACGAGAAGCTCGACCGCGACCACCTGTACGAGCTCTTCCCCAAGGGGCCGGCCTTCCAGGGCACCAAGTTCGCCGGTCTACCCAAGCCGTACGACTGCATCGACGGCTGAACGACACCCGAGCTCTTCACCGGAGTTTTTCAAAGGGCGCCGCGGGCGGGCACGTTTTCTTCCTCTGCCGCCCCGCCCGCGGCGCCCAACACCGGCGGAGAGGTCGGCTACCCCTCGGCAAGCACCGATGCCCGCGCCGCGGCCAGGGCCTCCACCACCCCGGC
>CAZRGD010000339.1:0-3318 GCA_964599505.1 uncultured Nitrospirota bacterium
AGCATGAGCAGACCTTGGTTCGGTGACCATTGCGAGCAGACGTCCTGCGGCTGGACATTGATTCCATATTGGGCAGAGTCCTGGTTGTGGCAGTGCCAGCAGGCTTCACCAACGTGTGCACAGAACTCACATCGTATCGGGATGTTGAGTGGTTTGTAGCGACGAAGGCTCTCGCGCCACATCCGGTCCAGTCGAGACTTGAGGGCTTTGCGGTCGGGTTCCATGCTCGCGATGCACGTATCTCGATGGTAGACCTTGTCCGGGATCTCAACGGTAATTTTCATTGAACCATCCCCCTTTCTTGCGAGATTTGGACGACTGCCGTACAGATGCAGGTCGCTCACCCGGCCTTCTCATCGCCGCCACTACCCCCCGACGGTGAGAACGTAGTCACGCTGCCGTCTCGTCTGAGCCTGGCTCTTCACGAAAGGCGAACCATGATTCAGCACGATACGCTAGTATTCACACTTCACAAAAGGATAACATCAATACGGCCCCCCCCCTCGTCCCGGCACGGATAGCATGGCAACCCCTTCAGAAAAACTGGCCTCATCCCTGGAAGTGCTCCGGGCGATCCAGGGGCGTGGGAGGTTGGCGATCCGCTCGCGCGATCTGAGCCGTACCCACCGAGAGCGGCTGTGCCGTGAGGGCTTTCTGCAGGAGGTCATCAAGGGCTGGTACATCCCCACCCGGCCGGACGAGCGCAAGGGAGAGAGCGCAGCGTGGTATGCCTCCTTCTGGCAGTTTTGTGCCGGTTATCTCCGCCACCGCTTCGCCGGGGAATGGTGCCTCGCACCGGAGATCTCCCTCGCACTGCACACCGGCAACCGAACCGTACCCGGTCAGCTCCTGGTCCGCTCGCCCCGGGCGCGCAACCGGGCCACCGCCCTCCCACACGGGACCTCGCTCCTCGATGTGCGAGCGACGATGCCACCGGCAAGCGACGTCGAGGAGGTGGACGGCCTGCGCCTCTTCTCGCTGCCGGCGGCCCTCATCGCCTGCTCCCCCGCCTGCTTCCGGCAGAATCCCACCGATGTTCGTGCCGCCCTGTCGATGGTGCGGGACGCCTCCGAGGTGCTGGATCGGCTCCTCGAGGGCGGCCACAGCACCATCGCCGGACGCCTCGCCGGCGCCTTTCGCAACATCGGTCGAGAGAAGATCGCCGCCGAGATCGTGGCTACCATGCGGGTGGCCGGTTACGACGTGCGGCTGACCGATCCATTCGAAGCGCCCGCGCCGGTGCTCCTCTCCCCTCTGGAACGCTCGCCATGGGTCAATCGCATCCGCCTCCTCTGGCAGGAGATGCGCGGCCCGGTCCTCGACCGCTTCCCGGCCCCGCCGGGTCTGACGGGAGAGCCGGAGGTATATCTCCGGCGCGTCGGGGAGATCTACGCCAGCGACGCCTACCACTCACTCTCCATCGAGGGGTATCGGGTCGATCCGGAGCTGGTCGAGCGGGTGCGCGCAGGCAACTGGAATCCCGACGCCCGTGCCGCCGACCGGGAGCAGCGCAATGCCCTGGCCGCGCGCGGCTACTGGCAGGCCTTTCAGAGCGTCAAGGAGAGCATTCGCCAGGTCCTCCAGGGAAAGAATCCCGGTGAGGTCGCGGACGCGGATCACCCCACCTGGTATCGCGAGCTCTTTGCCCCCAGCGTCGTGGCCGGGCTCCTCCGGCCCGCCGATCTGGCTGGTTACCGCGGGGGGCCGGTCTACATCCGCCGGTCGATGCACATGCCACCCGGCCCCAAGGCGGTGCGTGACGCCATGCCGGTCCTCTTCGATCTCCTGCGTGCAGAGAGCGGGCCCGCCGTGCGCGTCGTCCTCGGCCACTTCTTCCTCGTTTATCTCCACCCCTACATCGACGGCAACGGGCGCATGGGACGATTCCTGATGAACCTGATGCTGGCAGCAGGGGGCTGGCCCTGGACGGTGATCCCGGTGGCGCAACGTGATGGCTACATGGCAGCCCTGGAAGAGGCCAGCGTGCGGCAGAACATCGGCCCCTTTACGGAGCTTGTGGCCCATCTGATCCAGGAGGAGGGCGGTTGACACCTAGATTCTGCAATTCTTCACACCCACACTCCGCGCCGCCGGCCGGCAGAGCGCACCCCGCCGCGGCCAGGCGTTCCACGCCGAGGCGACCACCAGGGCTGCGACGCCCGCGTACATCACGGGGTTGGAGGCAACGGCGAAGCGTCCCACCAGCAGACCGGCCGAGCCGATGGTGCCGAGGAGGAGCGGCCCATAGCTCCCGCGGCGGCGCCCCTGGTAGGCGAGGGTGCCGAGGGCGATGGCGAGGAAGAGGACCATGGTCGGCCCAAGGAAGGGGGTGTAATTCACGAAGCCCAGCCCAAAGGAGGAGAGCAGTCCGGCGTAGGCCGGCCAGCACGCCGGGCAGGCGACTGCCGGCAGGAGCGCCGCGCCGATCCCCGGCACCATCGCCAGGGCGCCCACCAGCCCGCCGCGATTTGTCCCGCCGGCGACCATCGCCGGCACCCCTGACTTCGGATCGTCCGCCGTTACCGCCGTGGCCCTTGCCGGCGGTTCCCCACCCGGGGCCGCCGCAAGCTGTTTCTCGGCGGCACGGATGTCACCGAGGCAGCAGCTCCCGGAGGGATTCTCGGTGGGGCAGGCGCAGCCAGGATCTTTCATCTGGCGTTTTACCACCGTGGAGACCGGCTCATTCCCGGCCGCCGCCCGCGCCGCCACGTCCGCCTCGCTGAAGCCGAAGCAGTAGCAGAGCGGCCGCGGCTCCCCCATCCCCTTCTGGCCCACCGGGACCCGCAGGGCGCTCGCCGGGATGGTGGGCGCCTCCCCCGCGTCGGGGTAGTAGGCGACCCCACAGTCCGGGGTCACACAGAGGCGGTAGCGGATCCCCGGCCGCACACGGGCGGTCTCCTCCGGCCGTACCAGAGCGGCGGGAGTCTCCTCGGGCACCCGCTTGCCGGTGCGGCCACAGGCGGGGCAGGGGGTCTTGATGGGCAACGCCGTCGTGTCGGTAGTGCAGCAGTCGTGATCGCTCATGGGGTGCCTTCTCTCGGGGATATGGGGTTGCGTGAGGGGTTTGATCGCCCCACCGGAGATCAGGCTACATCCCGTACTACGGTACGGAGTCAAGCTCCTTTTTTTTCGAGCCCTTGGTTAGCCCGGATTTCTCACCAGGGATCGTCGCGAGAGCATGCAACCTAGATTCTGCACTCCTTCGAGCCCCGAGGGCGTCGAGGCAGGTCCTTGATGGGTGGCGGCGAGCCGATTTCGGCGCCGGCGTACTTGAGGTACGGTGAGCACGAAATCGGTGAAGCCAACGCCGCAGAAGGG
>CAZRGD010000340.1:0-3316 GCA_964599505.1 uncultured Nitrospirota bacterium
TGTGGCACCAGACCGTAGGGTCGGCTTCAGCCGACCGACGCCGTCATCTCAAGAAACTACGGTGCTCGGCGGGCTGAAGCCCGCCCTACGGACGGTCCCATCTCGGCCTGCATTGCTATTTCCGCTGATTCTCTCTGCGCGAGGCCTCGATCCACGTGGATGGAGAGGGCACCGTCCGTTTGTAATGGCGCTATCGGGGCTCATCTCCTCTCCTCATCCCCCCTCCACCAACCCCAGGCGGTCGCCCCACAGCTTGATGGCGCGGGCGATCTCGTCGCCGGTGATCCCCTCGGCGAGTCGGGTCGCCGCCGCCTTGCGCGCCGCGATAAAGGTGTCGCGGTCGCGCACCGGGTCGGCGAAGCAAAGGCCGGTGTCGCCCCACTGGTGCAGGCCGGCGATCTCCCCCGGGCCACGCTGGGCGAAGTCTGCCTCGGCGAGGGCGAAGCCGTCAGTGGTCTGTGCGAGGATCGCCAGCCGCTTTTTCGCCGCCTCGCCCTCCTCGCCGTCGCCCACCATCAAGACGCAGTAGCCGGGGGCGGTGGACCGTCCCACCCGGCCGCGGAGCTGGTGGAGCTGGGCGAGGCCGAACCGCTCGGCGTGCTCCACCACCATCACCGTGGCGTTGGCCACGTCGACCCCCACCTCGATCACCGTGGTGGCGACGAGGATGTCGATCTCGCCCGTGGTGAAGCGCGCCATCGTCTCTTCCCGCTCCTCCGTCGCCATCCGGCCGTGGACCAGCCCCACCCGCAAGCCGGCGAAGGGGCCGTCGGCGAGCTCGCGCGCCATGCGGGTGGCGGAGCGGGCACTCTCGGCGGTCTCTCGATCCACCGTGGGGTAGACGAAGTAGGCCTGGTGGCCCGCCTCTACCTGGCGCCGGACCCCGTCGTAGAGGCGGGTGCGCGTGGCCTCGCCGCGGACCACGGTCTTCACCGGCTGGCGGCCCGGGGGGAGCTCGTCGAGGGTGGTGAGGTCGAGGTCGCCGTAGAGGGTCAGCGCCAGGGTGCGCGGGATCGGCGTGGCGGTCATCGCCAGGAGGTGGGGGCGCTCCCCCTTCTCCACCATCGCCAGCCGTTGGGCGACCCCGAAACGGTGTTGCTCATCGACCACCACCAGGCCGAGGCGCCGGAAGCGCACCCCCTCCGAGAAGAGGGCGTGGGTCCCCACTGCGATTGCCGCGTCGCCGGAGGCGAGGTCCGCCTCCACGCTCCGCCGTTGGCGGGCGGAGAGGCTCCCCACCAGGAGCTCCACCCGCAGCCCCAGGGGCTCGGCGAGGCGGCGTATGGTGGCGAGGTGCTGGCGGGCGAGGAGCTCGGTGGGCACCAGCAGGGCCGCCTGCTCGCCGTTCTCCACCGCCCGCAGGCAGGCCAGGAGCGCCACCAGGGTCTTCCCCGAGCCGACGTCGCCCTGGAGGAGCCGCCCCATGGGCGCGCCGCGACGCAGCTCCTCCTCGATCTCCGCCACCGCCCGCCGCTGGGCGCCGGTGAGGGAAAAGGGGAGGGCGGCGATGAGGCGGGCGCCGAGCGACGGCGGCGTCCGGTATGGGGGGCGTCCCTCGGTGGTCCGCTGTTGCCGTGCCCAGAGGAGGGCGAGCTGGAGGAAGTAGAGCTCCTCGAAGACGAGGCGGCGGTGGTAGGGGGAGCGAAAGGCGTTGAGGGCGTCGAGGTCGGCGTCGGCGGGGGGGCGGTGGAGCCCGAGGAGGGCCTCCCCCCGACCCGGCAGGCCGTGGGCGGCGCGCACCGGCTCCGGGAGGTGGTCGGGGACGGCGGGAGCGTGGCGGCCGGCGAGGTGAAAGAGGAGCTCGCGCACGGTCCGCTGGGCGATCCCGCGGGTGAGCGGGTAGACCGGGCAGATGCGCCCCACATGGGCGCCGACGGTGCCGTCACTCAGCTCGTGCTCCGGGTTGACCATCATCAGCCGTGCCGGCCGCCCGCCGACGAAGTCGACGCGACCGTGGACCACCACCCGCACACCGTCGACGAGCTGCTTGCCGAGGTAGGTCTGGTTGTACCAGCGCACCGGCAGGGCGCCGCTGGCATCCACCACCCGACACTCGAAGTACCCCTTGGCGCGGCCGCGCCGTTCCTTTACCTGTGGATCGGCGATCACCCCGGCGACCGTCGCCACCTCCCCCGGGCGGGTGTGGCGTGTGCCCTGGATGACGCGTCGATCTTCGTAGCGCAGGGGGAGGTGGGCGAGGGCATCACCGAGGGTCTCGATGGCGAGACTCTTCAGCGGCTCCACCATCCGCGCCGTCACCCCCGAGAGCTCGGTGATGGGGGTGGTCAGGGGGAGGTCGGAGGCGGACGGCGGCGTTGCCATCCATTCTTGTCGCCCCCCCGGCGCCGTGGTAGGCTCCGCGCCCTTTTCGATCCGGTTCGGGACGACGTCACCGGGAGATGGAGCCATGGCACATACTTGTGAGATCTGCGGCAAGGGACATCAGGTAGGGATGAAGGTATCCCACGCCCACAACCGCAGCAAGAAATGGTGGTACCCGAACATCCAGCGGGTCCATGTGCTGGTGGCCGGTACTCGCAAGCACATGCATGTCTGCACCCAGTGCATCAAGGGCAACCGGGTACAGAAGGCCGGCTAAAGCGCTCCCACTCCCCGTCGGCGCCCGGTGGCGGCAGCGGGCGAACAACGTGGATCTTGCCCACTGAAGCGTCGCGGGCGGCGTATACCCGGCCCTTGAAAACCGGGCCGGAGCCTCGGTCTAGGAGTCTGTCGGACTTTGGCCCGATCTACTGCGAGAAAGCGGATCTCGGCCCGTTTTTCGTCCCAGATTCCCGATCTGCTCCTCAAACGGGTCGCAATCCGGACTCGAGCCCGCTTTCTCTCGCGACGACGCCCACGTCCGGCAGACTCCTAGCGTCCGATCTCACTCCCGAACTGGGTTGGGAGGGTGCTGTTGAACCGGACTTCTTTTAAGAAGATATACGTTGTTTGATTGGTTGTTTTAACACAAACACTTAGGATTAATTTTTGCTATAGTGAGTTGCGCACCCACTCGCCGATGGGATGGAGGCGCGGGTTGGGAGGAGGAGCCCGAGGCCGCGTAGGCGGTCGCCCCCTCGCGTCCCACCCCGTCGGTGAGACCGAACCGATGGCGTACCGGCGCGAGCGGTGACGGTTGGCGCAGCCCGTCGCGCCCCCGGTTACGCCCCCCGCGGGGCCCTCCCCCCCGCGGGGACGGTGACGGCCCCGCCAGGCACCCCATCTTTACGCCGTGTCCTCGGCCGGGAGGTTTTGGGGTCAGAGGTTTTGGGGTCAGGTCTTTCATTGCCACATTTCTTGAAGAAATGTGGCAATG
>CAZRGD010000341.1:0-3306 GCA_964599505.1 uncultured Nitrospirota bacterium
CTCCCAGGAGTGTGCCGCCCGGCAGGGGAGGGGCCACATAAACTACGCACTCGCAGCCAAGGCGCCGTACCACTTTCCGTGCCCTTCCGTGGATGCCGTGGCCAATTTCGCCTTCAAGGCTCGCAGCCATCCCCCGGCCAACCCCGGCGCCCCGCCCCCTACCCCACCCGCTCGACGAGGGGCAGCTCGGCGTCGGTGAACGGCTCCCAGGTGGCGGCGAGCATGAGCAAGACCTGCTCGTCGGCGTCCGAGACGTCGGTGCCCGCCGCCGAGCGTGCTCGTACCCGCTGCCGCAGGGTCTCCAGGGGGGCGTCGCAGTGGAGGATGCGCAGGGGGACGCCAAGCTCCGCGGCGAGCTCCACGGCCGGCCGCCGGTACGCCTCCTTGAGGTAGGTGGCGTCGAGGAGCGCGGTGGTGCCCGCCGCCACCACCGCCCGGGCGTGGTCGAGGAGGGTCCGGTAGGTGAGGGCGCCGAGGGCGTCGCCGTAGAGATCGAGCGCCGGGTCGGCGGCGTGGAGCCGCTTGCGCACCACGTCCGAGCGGATCCGCACCCCGCCGTCGGCTTGCAGCCGCGCCAGGGCCACCGTCGACTTGCCGCTCCCGGGCAGCCCGACCATCAGGTCGATGGCGCCGGTGTGCGGCGCCAGGGTCTCGGCGGCGAGGGCGAGGTAACGGTCGCGGGTCGCCAACAGCCCCGCCTGCTCCCCCTCGGGAACGCCCGGGGCGGCGGCGGTGAGATGGGCGATCTTCGCCCGGACGTGGGCCCGATAGGCGACGAAGAGGGGGAAGGCGGGCAGCCCGGCGTAGTCGCCGGTGACCTCCAGGTAGCGGTCGAGGACCCGCCACGCCGCCCCGGTCAGCCCCCGATCGGTGAGGTCCATGAAGAGGAAGGCGACGTCGGCGAGGGTGTCGATGGTGCGGAAGTCGTCGTTGAACTCGATGCAGTCAAACGGCAGCGGCCGCCCCTCCCAGAGGCAGATGTTCGCCAGGTGGAGGTCGCCGTGGCACTCGCGCACGAAGCCGGCCGCGGCGCGCTGCTCCAGGAGTTTGGCGTGGGCGGCGAGGTGGCGGTCGAAGGCGGCGCGCAGGGCGTCGGCCGCCGGGTCCGCCGGCAGGGTCTCGAAGTTGCCGTCGATCGCCCCGGCGAGACGCGCCGGATAGGAGCGGGCCATCGCATCGGAGGCCGGTGCCGCCTTCGCATGGAGGGCGGCGACGTTGTCGGCGAGCCGGTCGAGGACCGTGTCGTCGAGCCCCCCGTCGCGCTCCGCCACCCGGTCGAGCTGCTCCTTCGGATCGAACTGGCGCATCCGCACCGCCCACTCTGCCGCCTCCCCGTCGCCGCCGATCCGCCACCCCTCCGCGGTATGGACCACCGGAACGACGCCAAGGTAGAGCTCCGCCGCCGCCCGCTGGTTCAGCCGCACCTCCGCCTCACACGCCACCCGCCGCCTCTCCAGGGTGGTGAAATCGACGAAGCCATAGTTCACCGGCTTCTTGAGCTTGTAGGCGTACTCCCCTGTAAGAGCGACCACTGAGAGGTGGGTGTGGACCACCTGAATGGCCCCGGTGGGGTGCAGATAGGTGGCCGGGTCGGTGAGGGCATCGAGCCACGGGAGGGCATCGTCCATGGGGTTCTCGCAGGCGGTGGGTGGGAGAGTCGGGCGCCTATGGTCCTCCACGAAACCGCGCCGTGCCAAGGTGACGGGCTCACCCACAATCGTCGGTAGGAATTCTCGCGCAGAGGCGCAGAGCGCGCGGAGGGGGAGAGAAAGGTGAGGGGATCGTGTCATCGGTGACCCTTGCGGCCATCGCCTTCACCTGGAAGGCCGGGGCCCACGCGGGTTGGCCGCCCACCTTTCGGGCCGAGACGAACCCCACAGAGGTGGACTCAATCGCCGCGCCCGTCCCGCCGCCAGCCGAGCGCCCCGAGGGCGAGCAGGGGCGGGACGGCGAGGGCGACGGCGGCGGGGTGGAGGCTTCCGGCGAGGTGGCGGGCGACGAGGTGGGCGATGCCGGGGGCGTCGAAGAGGCGCGCGACGCGCGTCGTGCCGTGCCGGTGGTAGAGACCGTCGGCGATCCGCCGGCCGCCGGCAAGCTCGAAACCGAGATGTGAGCGGGCGAAACGGCGGCCGGCGCCGCGAAAGGACCAATCGCCCCTCGCCGCAGCGCGGGCGATCTCCGCCGCCACCAGGCCGCCGTGGACAAGGGCCTGGGCGATCCCCTCGCCGAAGAGGGGGTCGATCCCCGCCGCCTCACCGGCGAGGAGGAGCCGCGGCCGGGCCATGACCTGGCCGCGCGGGAGCTCGCGCTCGTGATAGCCGCCGAGGCGGCAGGCGTCGAGGTCGACGCCGCGGGCGGCGAGGTAGTCGCGAAAGAGGGGCTTCAAGTTGCCGCGCCGGGAGCCTGCGTCACCGCGGTCGTAGAGGCCGCGGTGGAGCCCCACGCCGCCGCCCGGCCGCGGGCTCGGGAAGTCCCACAGGTAGCCGTGAAGCCCCGCCTCAATGGGGGTGAAGTCGAGGTAGAGGGTATCTCTTGAACATCCTGATTTTTCTGGATTTTCCCTAGTCTCCACATAGAGGAGGCGGGCACGGTGGGTCGGCTGCGGCCAGCCGAGGAGCCTGCGCACGGTGGAGCCACCGCCGTCCGCCGCGACCACACAGCGGGCGGTGTAGGTGGCCGCCTCGGTGGTCACCCGCACCCCCTCCTCGTCCACCTCGACCGCCGTAACCGCCTCGCCCTCGTGGAGGGTCGCACCGGCGGCCGCCGCCTCCTGCGCGAGCCAGTGGTCGAAGGCGGCCCGCTCCACGGTCACCGCCAGCCCCTCTGCCTCCGCCGCCCAGCGGCGCTCGCCGAGGGCAACCTCCACCCGGTGGATGGGGAGCGCCGGGACGGAGAGGGAGAGGGAGAGGCCGAGGCGACGCAGGACCGCGACTCCCTTGCCGGTCACCCCACCGGCACACGGCTTCGGCCGCGGTAGGGTCGCCCGCTCCAGCACGAGGGTTCGCCGCGCCACCGCCGGCGCCCGGCGCGCCAGGTGCAGCGCCACCGACGCCCCGGCGGGTCCGGCGCCCACGATAATCACCTCGAAATCCGGCTCCATGGGCGGATCGTCGCATCGGACCGCCGGTCAGACCACGCCCCCCCCCATCGGCGAGGTAGCCACACGAAGCGCCACGCATTTCCTCTCCCTCCCTCTGCGCCTCCGCGTCTCTGAGGATCAGCGGAAACAAGATGTGGCACTAGACCGTAGAGTCGGCAGAGGCCGACCAGACGCCGTCATCTCAAGAAATTACGGTGCTCGGCGGG
>CAZRGD010000342.1:0-3288 GCA_964599505.1 uncultured Nitrospirota bacterium
TGTCGTGTGAGACGCGCCTGCGCCATCGGGGAGGTACGCAGGGGGGTGCGGGGCAGCGGCAGGGTGGCCGCACGGGCGGCCGGCCGGCGGGCGGAGCGGGCCACGCCCGCGGGGGCAGCGGGCCCCCGCGGGCGCGCAAAGCGCGCCCTCACATCCCGTCCACGTCCTCGTCCGCGGCGATCTCCTCCGATCCCGGGTAGGGCGGCCACACCGCCGCCGCCCCCTCCTCGCGGAAGCGGCCGATGCACCCCATGAGCCAGGCGGTGCCGTCGTGGGTGGCGCGCAGCTCCTCGTGGGTCTCATCGAGGAGGGTGCGCAGGTTGCGGCGCGCCAGCTCCACCTCCGGGTGGTCGTCGCCAAGGGCGGCGGCGGCCTGCTCCACCGTCTCGTCGATCGCCAGCAGCGCCTCCCCCGCCTGCTCGTACTCGCCGGTGCGCGCCAGGTGGCGGAAGCGTCGCGCCACCACCGCCGCCTCCAGAAGGGCGACCTTGTGGTGCAGGGCGCGCACCGCCGGCCGCAACGGCTCCCCCTCCTCTTGCCGGTGGGCGTCGATCAGCCGGTGGGTCTCTACCTGGAGCCGCTTCAGCCGCGCCCGCTCCTCCGGCACCACCTGCCGCGCCAGACGGCCCAGGCGGTCGGTCGTGTGGCCGAGAAGCTCCACCCCGCTGCCGTACGCGTCGAGCACCCGCTCGACCCAACGATTGCGCCGTTCCATGGCTTTTCTCCTTCGCTGTCCTCCCTTTGGACATGATAGCGAAGGATGAAAAGGGACCGGGCCGATTGGCTCGTGGGGCAATGAGATGTGTAGATTGTACGTAGGGAGAGAAGATGCGACCGCAGCCCATATCTGACTACGTGTTGACGCGGCATGCCGAGGTGGAGATGGCGCGGCGCAGCCTCGACCCACAACTCATCCGGAATGTTCTCGCTGCTCCGGAGCAGGTTGTTCCGGTTCGTCGGGGGCGGGTGGTGGTACAGTCACGGGTACCGTCGGAGTCCGGAAAAGGCCTCTACCTGGTTCGCATCGTCGTCGATACGGATCGGGAGCCGCCGGAGGTCGTGACGGCCTATCGGACCAGCAAGGTGAAAAAGTATTTGGAGATACCGCCATGAAGGTGACTTATGACCCCCATACGGACACGTTGAGCGTCGTATTGAAGGAGGGGGTCGGCGTGTCGGAGAGCGACGAGGAGAAGCCTGGCGTCATCCTCGACTACGACGAGGCAGGCGATCTGATCTCCTTGGAGATCCTTGATGCCTCCACGCGCGTGACCAACGCGCGCGGGATTGAGTTCGAGGCCAAGGTGTAGCGATTCAGCCGATCCCCAGGATGCGGTCGATCTTGCCCTTGTCGAAGCCGACGATGGTCTTCCCCTTGAGCACGATCACCGGCACCGCGGTCCCGCCGGAGCGGCGCTGGCACTCGGCCAGCGCCCGTGGATCCTTGGTGATGTCGCGTTTCTTTACCGGGATGTCGAGGCGCTTCAGATACTGCACCGCCTTCGTGCAGTAGCCGCAGGTGGGGGTGGTAAAGACGGTGGCGTAGAGACCCATGACGAAATCTATAGACCCGCGTTTGCAGCCAAAGTTTCACGCCCGACAACGCCGCGCTCGTCCACGGCCTCCAGAACCACCCGGCCGAGCTCGTTCGTTCGCGGTGTCGGTGACGGGGCGGTCACCCGTACCCCGTGACGGCTCTGGCCGGTGAGGCGGTAGCCATCGCCGTCGGGGTGGGCGGTCTCCCAGAGGACCGTGACGTCGCGCCCCACCAGCCGCTCGCGGTACGCTCGGCCGCTCGCCTCCACCACCGCCCGCAGGTCGGCCGCCCGCTCCTTGCGCACCGGAGGCGCCACCTGCCCTGCCATGGTCTTCGCGGTGGTGGCCGGGCGCGGGGAGAAGGGGAAGCAGTGGCCGCCGGCGAGCCCCAGGCCGGCGACGAAGGCGACGCTCGCCTGGTGGTCCGCCGCCGACTCCCCCGGGAAGCCTCCGATCAGGTCGGTGGTGATCGCCACCTCCGGGATCGCCGCCCTCGCCGCCGCCACCACCTCCGAAAACCGTTTCGGCGAGATCCGTCGCCGCATCCGCCGCAAGGTCGCCGCGCACCCCGACTGGAGCGGCAGGTGGAGCCGCGGCAGGAGGCGTGGGTCGGACCACAGGGCGAGGAGGTCGCCATCGACCGCCCACGGCTCCAGGGAGGAGAGGGCGATCCGCTCCACCGTCGTGCGCGCCAGCACCGCGGCCACCAGGTCCGAGAGGCGGCGGCGCGGGATCAGATCGCGCCCCCAACTCCCCAGGTGGACACCGGTGAGGACCACCTCCCGCGCTCTCCCGGCCTCCGCCGCCGCCACCTGGGCGACGACCGCGGCCACCGAGAGGGAGCGGCCGCCGCCACGGGCCACGGTGGTGACACAGAAGGCACACCGCTGGTCACACCCGTCCTGCACCTTGATGAAGGCGCGGGTGCGGCGGCGCACCCCGGGCAGGGGCCGTCGCGGTGCGGTCGTCACGAAGGGGTCCCCGGAGAGGCCCAGCAGGTCGAAGACGAGGCGGTCCTTGCGTTCGTTCGGGACGACCTCCGTCCCGCCACCGGCGAGGTCCGTCGCCTCGTCGGTGGCGAGGGTCGCCCAGCAGCCGGTCGCGATCACCCGGCTCCCCCTGCCGGCCGCCCGGCGCAGCTTCTTGCGCGAGTCCGCCGCCGCCGCCGCGGTCACCGCGCAGGTATTCACCACCGCCACGTCCGCCTCCGCTGGAGTCGCCACCACCGTGTGGCCTGCCGCTTCGAGTTGGCGCGCGTAAAGCTCGATCTCCGCCTGGTTCAGACGGCAACCGACCGTATCGAGGTGGACCTTCATGGGGCACAGTTTTGCCGCCTGCGGCCTTGTGCTCAATGGTGAAAACGGTGTGGGGAGCGATCCTCCAGCCCCCCGCGCCTCACGCCGCACCCACTGCGGGTGGCCACTCCCTCTGCACCCTCTGCGTCTCTGCGGTGCAATCGCCTTCAAGGCTACCACCGTACCCACCCCGTGATCCCGTCGACTCTGATAGGGGTATCTCCGTACCCCTGAAATCTTGTTCTCAGCCCGCCAGGAGCTGGCTCAGGTAGTAGAAGACCGGGGCGGCGAAGATGAGGGAGTCGAGGCGGTCGAGGAGGCCGCCGTGGCCGGGGAGGATGTGGGAGGAGTCCTTGATGCCGGCGGACCGTTTGAGCATCGACTCGAAGAGGTCGCCGAGCTGTCCGGCTATCCCCACCGCGAGGCCGAGGAGGAGGGCGTGGGGCGGGGTCAGGGG
>CAZRGD010000343.1:0-3281 GCA_964599505.1 uncultured Nitrospirota bacterium
CTCCTCCCCCTCCTCCTCATGGCCTCCACCGCCTGTGCCCATGCGAACAACGACTTTCGCGGTGCCGGTTCGCCGTACCGCGACCTCTCCAGAGTTCCGGTGGGAACCATCGTCCACCTGCGCACCGGCCGGACGGTGGACCGCGCCACCCTCTTCGACCACCTCGCCCGCGTTCAGGTGGTCTACGTCGGCGAGACCCACGACAACCCGGAGGCGCACCGGGTCGAGTACGAGGTCCTCCGGGCGCTGGCCGACCGCCACCCGGACCTCGCCGTGGGACTGGAGATGGTGCCCCTGGACCAGCAGCCGCTCCTCGATGACTGGGTCGCCGGCCGCCTGACGGAGAAGGCCTTCGCCCGCCGCTGGACCGCCCTCTGGTCTCTCGGCTACCCCCCTTACGAGAAGATCCTCCGCTTCTGCCGCGACCGGCGCATCCCCCTGATCGCCCTCAACGCCCCGCGCTCCCTGGTCCACGCGGTGGCGAAGGAGGGCATCGACCACCTCTCCGAGAAAATGCGCGGCGAGCTCCCCGACGCCATCGACACGAAAGACCCGTACCATCGGGCGAAGACCAAGGCGCTCTTCTCCGGTCACTCGAAGGCCCACACCCCGGACTTCGACCGCTTCTACCCGGCGCAGCTCCTGTGGGATGAGACCATGGCGCAGACCGGTGCCGACTACCTCAAGGCCCACCCGGGCGCCCACCTCCTCGTCCTCGCCGGTGGCTACCACGTGGAGCAGGGGGTCGGGATCCCGCGCCGCCTCTTCCGCCGGCTGCCGGTGCCGTTCGCCACCGTCCTCCCCTTCACCCCGGTGGTGCCGCAGGACAAGCAGGACCGGCTGATGAAGGTGAAGAAGATGCCGGAGATCCCCCTGCTCCTGGCCGACTTCGCCTGGGCGGTGAGCTACGGCGACCTGCCGGGGGTCAAGCTCGGGGTGCTGGTGGGCCAGGCCAAGGGGGACGGCGACCATGCGGGGCTCGCCGTCGACCAGGTGATGGACGACACCCCCGCCGCCCACGCCGACCTGCGCGCCGGCGACCGGATCGTAGCGGTCAACGGTGAGACTGTGAACAACCTCGCCGACCTCCAGTGGGTCCTTGGTGACCTCAAGAAGGGCGACACCGCCACGGTCACGGTGGAGCGGGACGGAGCGCGCCAGACAGTCACGGTCACCTTCTAACACGGCTCAAGTCGGCGCCCACCGGGGCCGACGAATTCACTATGCCGACGATCAAAACAGATCCCCTCTACCAGCTCCTGCGCGACGAGCAGATCGACGCCTTCAACAAAGAGGTGGCGGCAGGTGCGATCGTCGACCTCTCCGACGCCGACCTGCGTAACGTCCGCCTCCAGGGGGCCGACCTGCGCCACGCCAACCTCCGCGGGGCCTACCTGCGCGGGGCGAACATGAGGGGGTGTGACCTGAATGACGCCGACCTCACCGGTGCCTCCATCCACGAGGCACACATCGGCGGTTGCCTCTTCCCGGCAAACATCAGCGCCGCTGAGATCCGCCTCTCCCACGAGCTCGGCACTCGTATGCGGGTCAACGTCTGACTCAGGCGTAGAGGTCGAGGAAGCGCCCCACGTGGGGCCGCTCTCGCCGCCGTACCACCGACGGACCGTCGCCGCTCTCCTCCTCGTTGACGCGCGGCGACGCATCGGTCACCACCCGCGCCGGCCGCGGCCGATCGAAGCGGTAGTCGCGGTAGTGGCCCACCGCGGTCTCGAGTTGGGATATGCGATTCATGGCGTCACCGAGGGGCTCGGTCCCTCCCCTACCCTATAGCAGGATCGGGGCCAACCCGCCCGGGTCGCGTAACCCAAGATAAACGCTTGTTCCATCTGCACGGCCACCGGCCTCCGGTGGAAGACAATCTCACAATGAGACACCTCACTCATCGGCGGGAACGACGAAAGAATGACACATGTTACCCAGATTCCGCACGACGTGGCGCAAAAACAACGGTGCGGCCATCTCCCCGCGCGCGTATCCTCAGCCGATGGACGAGCAATCCGCCCGCGACCGCCTCGATGGTCTCGCCACCGGTTTCATGGAGGCGAAGCTGCTCCTCACCGGCGTCGAGCTCCGCCTCTTCGACCTCCTCTTCCTCTCCCAGGTGGCCCACGCCGAGTCGGCGGAGCGCAACCGCGACCTCTTTTCCCGCCTCGCGCCCATGCTCACCCCCGGCGGCCGCCTGGTGGTCCACGAGACCACCGTGGAGCCGGACCGGACCGGGCCGGTCGAGGCGACGCTATTCGCGGTGAACATGGTGGCGATGACCGACGGCGGGCGGGTCTACACCGCCGGCGAGATCGCCGCATGGGGCGAGGCGGCGGGGCTGGTGTGCGACGGCTGGGACCACCTCGGGCCGCGCTCCTGCATCATCACCCTGCGGCGACCGGAGGCGACGGCGTGAAGCGCCTCGCCCTCGACGCCACCGCCTGGGAGCTCGACTTCGACGGTGCCCGGCGCCTCGCCGACGCGACCGCGGCGGCTCTGCTGGGTGAGGCGACCTGCCTCTCGTGGTACGACGCCGAGCGCGACTATGAGGCACCCGCCGGTGCAACCGAGTGCCACCAGGGGTGCCCGACACCGGGCTACATCGACTACGCAGCCAACCGCGGCGCCGAGCTCCGGGTCGAAATCGACGGCGGTCGATTCACCTTCTGTTACCTCGCCATCGACGAGTTCGTGTAACCGCGATGGCCCGAGATCCGAAAGGGAGGCCACGGCGTCTGCCCGCCCTGGGCGGCGCGCGACCACACGCGACTCCGGCGCGTGCCCGCGCCCTGCGCCTGTTGCGGCGGCTGCGGCCGGAGGCCGACGACGGGCCGCCCCTGGCGGAGGTCCTCGATCGCGGCGACCTCTCCGGGTTGGACCGGCGCCTCCTGCACGCCCTCTACCTCGCCGTCTGCCGCAACCGGCCGTGGCTCGACCACTGCATCGCGCCGCTGGTGAGACGGCCGTGGGCAGAGGTGGAGCCGCGGGTGCAAGACATCCTCCGCCTCGGCGCCGCCCAGCTCCTCTGCATGGAGCGGATCCCTCCCCACGCCGCGGTCTCCGAGTCGGTCGCCCTCTGCCACGCCGCCCACGTCGACCGCGCCGCCGGTTTCGTCAACGCGATCCTCCGCCGCCTCGCCTCCACCCCCCCGTCGCCGGCCGATCCGGCGGGGGAAGCCGGGATCGCTCTGACCTGTGGCAGCCCCTGACAGCCACATTCCGCCGCCGCCGACCCCCTCCGCACCCGCCCCGTCAGCTCCCGTCACACTACACAG
>CAZRGD010000344.1:0-3279 GCA_964599505.1 uncultured Nitrospirota bacterium
CCAACCACGAGGCGAACCGTGGCCAGGTGCGCGAGAAGATTTCACCGCAGAGAGGGTCAGCGGGAATCGCAATGCAGGCCAAGATGGCACCGTCCGTAGGGCGGGCTTCAGCCCGCCGAGCACCGTAACTTCTTGAGATGATGGCGTCGGTCGGCCTCTGCCGACCCTACGGTCTGGTACCTCATCTTGTTTCTGCTGATCCTCAGAGGCGCAAAGCCGGGGAGACGCAGAGGGGTGGAGGACCGGGGGGCAGGCGTCACCGGCGCCGCAACGCAGTGGGGACGTGGCCCGGAAGGCCAATCCATGGATCGAGCCGCCAATAGGGCGCGAATGGTGAGCGGCGGCAGTCTGACGTCACCTGTAGGAACAACCGGCGTGCAACGGCCTGGAAGGCGATTTTTTAGCCACGGAATCCATGGAAAGACACGGAAGTAGGGGCATCCCGTTGGCTCGATCGAGAAACCCGGACCCCGTTCCAGCTCGAAACACGGCAAGCGCCACCTCGTTCTCTTCCCCTCCACCTCTGCGTCACTGCCTTCAGAATTGTGCAGCCCCGCGGCAACGAATCTCAGAACCGCCGCTCCCACGCCACGCCGACACGGCCGGCGGCGACCACCGGGGTGAAGCGGGAGGCGCGGGGAGCCTCGGCCGGGTGGCGATGGGCGACGAAGCGGCCGATGCCGTAGCCGATCAGGCCGCCGCCCACCACGTCCGAGAGCCAGTGGCGCTCGTCGTGGAGACGCGACCAGGCGGTGAGGGTGGCGAGGCCGTAGGCGCCCACCTTCGCCGCGGTCGGGAGATCGCTCTCCTGCAAGGTGGCGGCGGTGGCGAAGGCCAGCGCCGTGTGTCCCGAGGGGAAGCTGGTGCGCCGCTCGCTGAAGTTGCCCGGGTGGAAGCGGCGGTGGTTGTCGAGCTCGCCCGCCGGTCGCTCCCGCCCCACCGCCACCTTCAAGAGCTCGGTGGCGGCCACCGCCAAGACCGCCGCCTCGGCGACGTTCGCCCCGGTGCGCACCGCCGCCGGGTCGTGGGTGAGCCAGCCGTGGCCGCCGTACCAGGCGATCGCCGCCACCGGGGCGGCGAGGGCGTAGCCGTTGCCGATCTCCGCCAGCCAGTCATTGCCCGGCCACTGGCCGGCGAGGCGTCGGTCGAGGACCGCCGAGAGCCCCACCGCCCCCACTCCCGCCGCCGCCATCGACCACGCGTGCGCATCCCATCGCACCGGCGCCGTGGCGAGGGCAGCCGCGTCGCCCACGGTGGCGCGCAAGGGACACTCGCCTCCTTCCGCCGCCACCAGGCGCGGCAGGCCGATCAACAGCAAGACAAGGACCCACCACCGTAACGATCGTCGCATGACATCTCCCCGGGCCGACCCCGCGACCCACGGCGCGGACGGTACTGGATCCCGCCCGCGCGCCCAAGCGCGGCAATCTTTCAACGCAACGCGACGGAGGGAGGGGACGGGGGGATTTCAACGCAGAGACGCAGGGGGGCGGGAGGCGAAGAGGCAGGCGCGACCGCGGATCCGGCGTCACCGGTCGTAACCCGGAGCTGGGAGGGCGCCTTGAAGGCGACCCGAGCCGCAGATTTCACAGATTGGCGCAGATTTCAGGGGGGTCGGCCGGGAGGAGGCCGGCGTGGGGGGTACGGACCGGCTCCGAAGGGCCTGGCAGGGAAAGGGCCAACCGCGAATCAACGCACATGGACGCGGATCAATGGACCGGGCGGCACAACGACGCCGACGGAGGAGCGCCGCGGGCACTGTCGTCCCCTCGGACGGAATCCGAAGGTGAACCCCCGAGCTACGACCGCCCTCCATCTGCGCCTCTCCGCCTGCGTCACTCACCGCCGTCGAGAGCGGCAGCGAGGTCGGCGAGCGCCCGGTCGAGGCGATCGGCCCGCTCCAGGTCGGCGGCCACCGTCTGCTCCGCCTCGACGCGCCGAGTGGCGGCGATCTCGATCGCCTCGCGGGTCGCTCCGATCGCTGCGGTGAGGGTGTGCTCCATGTCGAAGGCGAAGCGGCGGAAGGAGGTGTCGATGCTCTGGACGATGGACCAGTGGAGGTTCTCGACATTGAAGGCGACCAGCCGCGCCACCTCTGCGCCGACGCGTCGCCGCACCCGGCCACCGCGCAGGGAGCGGGGGAGGAGGAGGTCGACGAGGGTCGGTGGGAGAGGGATGAGGGTGTCGCGCCACGGGTGGACGACCCAGTAGGGGCGCTGGTGGGGTTGGAAGACCGCCTCGCTCTCGGGGGCAACAAAGGGGATGTCGAAGATGTCGGCGGCGTTCCGCCGCAGCCCCTCCATGAGGCGGTCCGCCTCCTCCTGCAGGGGGGTGAGGGTCGCCCGGATCCGGTCGCGAAAGCGGCCGGAGACCTCTCCGAAGCTCGCCTCGAAGAAGACGGGGATCGCCTCCGCCAGGGCCTCCTTCACCGCCGCCTCCCAGTGGGGATCGCCCGCCGCCCCAGCCACACCGTCCACCACCCCCTCCAGGTGGACGGTGGAGGCATTGCGCAGCTCCGCGGCGGCCTCGGTGAGGGCCTCCTTGATCCGCCTGCTCTCCCCGGCGAGTCGGTCGAGGACCCCCTGGCGCTGTGCCTCGGCCTCCGCCAGCCGCTCTTCGAAGCGATCGCGCCGCGCCGCCAGCTCCTCCGCCGGCAAGCGCAGGGAGCGGCTGAAGAGGGCGACCTTCATCCGCGCCGAGGCGAGGGCGTCGCGCCCGCGCAGGGTGAGGGCGCGGGTGAGGGCGGCCCCCTTCTCCTCGGTGAGGAAGCGCACCAGCGCCGCCTCCAGCCCGGCCATGCCGCTCTCTTCCCAGGCGGTCGCATCACCCGCCACGCGGGCGGCGAGACCGCGGCGCGCCGAGACCACGAAGAGGGGATCGGCCGTCAGCCCGGTGTGACGCGCCACCTGCTCCTGAAAGAAGGCGACCGCCTCCTCCCGCTCCCCCGCATCGAGGTAGTCCGCCTTGTTGAGGACAAAGAAGAGGCGCGGCACCTTCCCCTCCACCTCCTTGAGGAACTCTACTTCCACCTCGGTGATGGGCGGATCCGCGGAGGTGGTGAAGAGGGCCGCGTCGCACTCGGTGAGGAAGTTGAGGGTGGCGACGGTGTTGTGGCGATGGACCGAGCCGATCCCCGGGGTGTCGATGAGGACGACCCCGCGCCGGAGCAGCTCCGCCGGGTGGGTGATACGGATCTCCTCCACCCCGGCGCGATTCTCCGGGTTGGCGGTCTCGTTCACGTAGCGATCGAGAAAGGCAGTGAGGTCGTCGCCGTCGGAG
>CAZRGD010000345.1:0-3250 GCA_964599505.1 uncultured Nitrospirota bacterium
TGCGGGCGGGGGCGGGTGTCGGGCGGGGGCTCGGCGGTCGCGTGGGGGGCGCGCGGCGCGGCGCGGTGGCGGGGGGTGGGTGGGGGGGGGGGGGGGGCTGGCGCCGGAGCAGGCATGGATTACTCCCGAGGGGTACCACCGCGAGGGCCGTGGCGGTCGTTTCCTCGGCGTCGCGCCGTCCGCCTACCGCTTGGGCGAGGCCGGCCGGCGGGAGCGCCTCGCCGGGCTGTGCCGGGAGCTTGCGGCGGTGGAGGAAGAGTTCCACGAGGTGGAGGCGGCGCAGGCGGCCACCACCGCGACCATCGCCCACCACCAGGCCCTCCTCGCCGGGGTGGACGCGGCGCGCGACCTCGGCGCCCGCGCCGCCGCCTTCCGTGCCGCCGAGGCGGAGGTGGCGGAGATGGAGCCGGATGAGCGCCAGCTCGCCCGGGAGGTAGCGGCCGCGAAGGCGGCGGTGACCTCGGCGCGGGCGACGGTGGAGCAGGCCCACGACTGCCACACCCGCGCCGCCCTCGCCCACGAGCGGGAGGTGGCCGCCGTCGACGACCTCCTCGCCCGGCAGGGGAATCAGCGGCGCGAGCAGGTGGAACGGATCTTCGCCTACCGCGCCCGCCGCACCGCCATGCCCCTTTTCTGGCGCGACCGCGACGCGCAGGCGGCGGTGCGGCGGGAGTACGAATCCGCGGCCGCTGCCCGCCGTGACCTGGAGCGGCTGCAGCAACGCCTCGCCGAGGAGGAGTGGGAGACCGAGGAGACGGTCCTCGCCCACCGCGACAAGGTGCGCGGCGACCGCGACGGGCTCGCGACCCAGGTGGAGCAGCGGCGCGCCCACCTGGATCGGGCGCGCGGCGTCGCCGACGAGGCGCGAGGGGCCTACATCAACGTCCTGCGTGCCACGGTGCGCCGCTACGGCCGCAACGTCCGCAGCCTCGGCGAGCTCGCCGCCATCGGCGTCGAGGTGGAGCCACCGCACCTGGAGAACGACGACACGGTCCTCGCCCAGGCAGGGCTCGCGGTGCGCTTCGACTTCGACCACAAGGGGCCCATCGGCATGGACGACGGCGAGGCGTCGGGGGGCCAGCAGGTGATGAAATCGATGATCCTCCTCATGGGGCTGCTCATGGAGGAGGGGAGCGAGGGCGGCTTTGTCTTCATCGACGAGCCCTTCGCCCACCTCGACATCGCCAACATCGAGCGGGTGGCGCGCTTCCTCACCGCCACCCGCTCCCAGTACCTCATCACCACCCCCATCACCCACAACAGCCACATCTTCGACCCGTCGCGCCTCACCCTGGTGACCCAGAAGAAGCGGCCCGGCGACGGGTGGGCGCCACCGGTGATGTACCTGCGGCGCGACGGAGAGGGAGCCACCCATGGACGAGGCGTGGTCACCGCCCGACGGTGAGGGGATCGAGACCCTGCGCCTGGACGTGGGGGCCGCTTCCACCCTGCGCGGCCGGCGGCGGCGGCGGGGAGCTGCGGCCCACCCGGAGGTGGTGACCACCTGGCCTGAGGGATGGCGCGCCCTGCTGGCCCGTTGGATAAAGGGAGGCGAGCGGCGCCGCTGGGCGACCCTGGTAGGGGTGGCCGGTCCGCGACGCACCGCCGTCGCCACCCGCCTCCTCGACGCCCTCCTCCGTGGGGGCCTGGCGGAGGTGGAGGAGGCACGGCGACCGGGGGGCTGGGAGGTACGCTGGGTGCGCTTCACCGCGGGCAGCGCCACGCGGCGTCTCCTCGGCCTCCCCGACCGTGCGGCCGAGGCGCAGGCGTGGGCCGATGCCGCCGCGGCGCCGCTTGCCGACCCGCGCCTGACCGCCGCCCGCGCCTCGCTCGACGTACTCCGGCCGGCCACCGCCCTGCGCCGCCTCGACCTCCTGCGCGCCCTCGATCGGTGGCTGGCGGAGGAGCGGTTCGGCACCCGGCGCGACTTCGCCCTCCTCGCCCGTGGTCACACCAAGTCCGTCACCCCCGCCGAGTGGCGCTGGCTGGCGGAGGCCTGTGACCTCGCCGCTCTCGGGATCGAGGGCCACACTCCGGCCCTCTGGCTACGGGTCCCCTTCACCCTTCACGCTCCGCAGGGCGCCCTGGCGATGGCGGCGGTGCCCGACGCGATCGGGCTCACCCCGGCGACGGTGGCGACGGTCGCCAAGATCGAAGGGACGATCGACGGCTGGCGGCTGATCGAGAACCGCACCAGCTTCGAGCACGCCGCCCGCCGCTACGGCGCGACCTCGGCGGTGGTCTGGCTCCCCGGCTACCCCTCCCCCTGGTGGCACAAGGCGGTCACCCACCTCCTGGCGCTCGCCCCGGCACCCGCGTGGATCGCCTGCGATCCCGACCCGGCGGGGATCCAGATTTGCCTCCACGCCGCCCGCCCCTGGCAGGAGGTGGGGCTGCCATGGCACCCGTGGCACATGGAGGCGGCAACGTTGGACGCCCTCCCCTGCCGCCTCCCCCTCACCGACCACGACCGCCTCCTCCTCGACCGCCTCGCCCAGGAGACCTTGCCGCCGGAACTCGAAGGGCTCGCCGAGGCGATGGGTTGGCGTGGCGTGAAGGGAGAGCAGGAGGGGCTCGTCCTGTAAATCTCACCCCTTTGAGGTGAGATCGATCCTCACTCCGCCGGCGGCACGTAGACCGAAACGCCGGTGGCGGTGAGGACCTCTTTCATCGCCTCGTGCTCGAACTGGAGGCTGTCGAGAGCGGCACTGTGCAGGTCGCGGATGGAGATCACCCCGACGACCTTTCCCACGTCCTGGTCGAGGACCGGCATGTGGCGACAGCGACGCTTCTCCATCTGATCGAGGGCGTCCAGGGTGCCGGTGTGGGGGGCGACACACTCCACGTCGCGGGTCATGACCGCGCTTACCACAATCGCCGCCACGTCCCCCCAGGATCCATGGTTGAGGGCGCGGATGACGTCGCGCTCGGTGAAGATTCCCACCACCTTCTCGTCGTCGTCCACCACCAGGAGCGCACCGAGGCCGCGGGCATTGAGCTGCACGACGGCGTCGGCGATCGTCTTGTCCTGGCCGATGGTGACGACCTTCTGAGATCGTTTCCGCTTCAGAATGTCGGCGATCTTCATGATGGCTCCTTGGACCGTGGGTGACGTTCGACGAATCTTTTTTACCATAGGCACCCGAGGGCTCCTAGAACGGTGTGGAGCTTACCTCCCTAGAAGCCTGTTGGACTTGGGCGATCGTGACGAGGGTGGCCCCCCCCTCCCTCCGGGAGGGGGTTGGGGGGA
>CAZRGD010000346.1:0-3248 GCA_964599505.1 uncultured Nitrospirota bacterium
GAGTGAGTTGGGCTCGGAGATGTGTAGGGGGGACAGCGGCCGACCGCCACGAGACGGATGAAGGCGGGTTGCTGGACGTGCGCGAGCCGCGTGGGGCGGAGCTGTGTCGGATCGATGGCGCCGCCCCCGCCCCCCTGAGCCGCTTCATGGACATCCTCCCCGACCTCGATCCCGACCGCCCCACGGTGGTCTACTGCCACACCGGCGTGCGCAGCGTCTACGCTGCCGCCTTCCTGCAGCAGCAGGGGTTTGCGGAGGTCTACTCGATGGCCGGCGGCATCGATGCCTGGTCGACGCAGGTGGACCCTGCGGTGCCGCGGTACCAGTAGGAGCCGGCTCCCGCCGGCGATCCCGGCCCGAAGGGCCGGCCGCGCCTACGGCGCGGATCGCGAGCGGGAGCTCGCTCCTACCACGGTCCCGGCCGTCTGGCGCCATTGGCCCGGCCCCCCGACGGCGCCCCGCGCCGTCTCTGCGGTCTGCTTCGCAGACCGCACGCACTTTCGTACGCCACAAAAAGGACTCAAGCTCTCTCTCCTCCCGTACGATCGAGACCCTATCCCTGCCGTGGTCGGGTCCTCCCCGCTGCGACGGGGTTTCTACCCTCTGGAGCCTAGCCGTCGATGAAGACCCTTCGCACCTTCGTCATCGTCCCCGCCCTTCCCGAGCGCCTCGCGCCGTTGCTCACCATTGCCCGCAACCTGTGGTGGACGTGGCACCCGGCGGCGGTAGAGCTCTTCCAACGCATCGACCGGGAGATGTGGCACGCCACCCACCACAACCCATTGCAGCTCCTCGGACGGGTCTCTCGCGGACAACTCGAGGCCCTGGCGGAGGACGAGTCGTTCACCAGCCACATGGACACGGTGGCGCAGAAGCTCCACGAGTACCTCCACGCCACCCCGTGGTTCGCTAAGCACCACGGGAGCGCGGAGGGGATCATCGCCTACTTTTCCGCCGAGTACGGCTTCCACGAGTGTCTCCCCATCTACTCGGGCGGCCTCGGGATCCTCTCCGGCGAGCACCTGAAATCGGCGAGCGACCTCGGCCTGCCGATGGTGGGCGTCGGCCTCGCCTACCGCCACGGCTACTTCCGCCAGTACCTCTCCAGCGACGGCTGGCAGCAGGAGACCTACCCGGAGAACACCTTCCACACCCTGCCCCTGGATCAGGTCCGCGGCGAGGACGGCGCGCCGCTCATCGTCGAGGTCCCGGCGGGGAAACGGCGGATCGCGGTGCACGTCTGGCGGGTCCAGGTCGGCCGGGTGCCCCTCTACCTGCTGGATTCCAACGTCGACTCGAACACCGCGGAGGAGCGCGCCATCACCTCGCAGCTCTACGGCGGCGACACGCGCATGCGCATCCTCCAGGAGATCCTCCTCGGGATCGGCGGCATCCGCGTCCTGCGCACCCTCGGGATCGACCCGGCGGTATGTCACATGAACGAGGGCCACTCCGCCTTCCTCGGCCTCGCCCGCTGCCACTGTCTGGTGCGCAACTACAACATGAGCTTCGCCGCGGCGCGGGAGGCGATCACCGCCGGCTCGGTCTTCACCACCCACACCCCGGTCGCCGCCGGCAATGACCGGTTCCCCCCCGACCTCGTCCTCGAGTACCTCGGCGACTACTGCAAAGAGATGGGTCTCTCCCTCGAAGAGGCCCTGGCCCTGGGACGCGAAGACCCCACCGACGACGACGAGCTGTTCTGTATGACCATCCTGGCGCTCAAGCTCTCCGCCCACGCCAACGGCGTCAGCCGGCTGCACGGCAAGGTGTCGCGCACCATGTGGCAGGGGCTGTGGCCGGAGCTGCCGGAGGAGGAAACGCCGATCCAATCGATCACCAACGGCATCCACATCCCGTCGTGGGTGTCGGAGGAGATGGAGCGCCTCTACCGTCGCTACCTCGGCCCCCAGTGGCGCGAGCAGGTAAGCAAGCCGTCGCTATGGGAGCGCACCGATCGGATCTCCGGCGCCGAGCTGTGGACCGGTCACTCGCGCATGCGCGAGCAGCTAGTAAGCTTCGCCCGCAACCGCCTGCGCGCCCAGCTCATCAAGCGCGGCCTGCCGCAGGCGGAGGTGGCGCGGGCGAACGAGGTCCTCGACCCCGAGGCGCTGACCATCGGTTTCGCCCGGCGGTTCGCCACCTACAAGCGCGCCACCCTCCTCTTCCGCGACCTCGACCGGCTCGCCGCCATCCTCGGCGACCGCGACCGGCCGGTGCAGATCGTCTTCGCCGGCAAGGCCCACCCGCACGACACCGCCGGCAAAGAGCTCATCCGCGACATCGTCCACCTCGCCCAGGAAGATCGCTTCCGCAACCGCGTCGTGTTCATCGAGGACTACGATATCAACGTCGCCCGCCATCTGGTGCAGGGGGTCGACGTGTGGCTCAACACCCCGCGGCGGCCCCTGGAGGCATCCGGCACCTCGGGGATGAAGGTCGTCCCCAACGGCGGCCTCCACCTCTCGGTCCTCGACGGCTGGTGGTGCGAGGCGCACCGGCCGGACAACGGCTGGACGATCGGCAACGGCGAGAGCTACGACGACCCGGCCTACGGCGACGAGGTCGAGGCGCAGGCGCTCCTCGCCCTCATCGAGCAGGAGCTGGTGCCGCTCTTCTACGACCGCGGCGCCGACGACCTGCCGCGTGGCTGGATCGCCTTCATGCGCGCCTCCATCAAGTCGATCTGCCCCACCTTCAACACCGAGCGGATGGTCCGCGAGTACTGCGAGCAGTACTACCTGCCCGCCGCCCGACTCTTCATGCAGCTCGCGGAGGCGGACTACGCCGGTGCCCACCAGCTCGCCGAGTGGCTCGACCGTATCCGCCACCACTGGGGCCAGGTGGCGATCACCCGCATGGAGCACGGCGCCGCCGAGCTCCAGGTGGGCAACGACCTCGCAGTCCATGCCGAAATCCGCCTCGGCCCCTTCACCCCGGACGAGGTGCGGGTCGAGATCTACCACGGCTCCCTGGACAGCGACGGCAAGCTGGTCGACGGCCGCCCCACCGTCATGGCATTGGTCCACGCCAACGGCGACGGCACCGCCACCTACGAGGGCGCCATCCCGTGCCACGACTGCGGCCCCCACGGCTACACCGTCCGCCTCATGCCCCACCACCCCCACCTCGCCAACCCCCACCACACGCGGCTGGTCCACTGGGGGTGACGGCGAGCCCGGCCCACGGGGCCGGCGGGGCCTACGGCCCCGATCGCGAGCGGGAGCTCGCTCCTACCTGTGGACCCG
>CAZRGD010000347.1:0-3225 GCA_964599505.1 uncultured Nitrospirota bacterium
GGTAGGAGGGGGTGGTACCCCCGATCCGCGCCACCGGCGCGGTCGTAGATCCTGAGCCAGCCGAAGGGCAGACCCGGAGGGCCTTGAATGCCGGTATCGCGCGGCGGCGCCAGGAGGCAAAGGAGCGTGGGGGCCATCGAAATCGGGATCGCTATCGGGATCGGGATCGATGCGTCCTGACCCTGCTCAGCGGTCTCGGCGGCAAAGACGAGCCACTCCGCAAGCGGTATGTGGTGACGGTAGAGACGATTTCGATCCCGATCCCGATAGCGATCCCGATTTGGAGCCGACGACGGCCGGCGCCTCTCCCTTCCCCCCCCGCCCCGCGATCTGCCATCCTTCGCGCTTCCCGCGCCGTCGCGCGGCCGCCTGCCATGACCACCAAACGTGACTTTCTCACCCTCGCCGACGGGTCGCGCGAGGAGCTCACCGCGCTCCTCGACGACGCCGCACGGCTGAAGGCGGAGCTCAAGGCGGGCCACCCCCACCCGCTGCTCGCCGGCAAGAGCCTCGGGATGATCTTCGAGAAGGCGTCGACCCGCACCCGGGTCTCCTTCGAGACCGGGATGTTCCAACTCGGCGGCCATGCGCTGAACCTCTCCGGGCGCGACATGCAGCTCGGCCGCGGCGAGACCCTGGAGGACACCGCCCACGTCCTCTCCCGCTACCTCGACGGAATCCTCATCCGCACCTTCGGCCACGACAAGCTGGAGCGGTTGGCCGCGGCGGCGACGATCCCGGTGATCAACGGGCTCACCGACTCCTATCACCCGTGCCAGGTCCTCACCGACCTCTTCACCCTGCGCGAACGGTTCGGCGACCTGACCGGGATGCGCGTCGCCTTCATCGGCGACGGCAACAACATGGCCCACTCGTGGCTCCTCGGCGCCGCCCTCTTCGGGATGGACTTTCGCCTCGCCACGCCGCCCGGCTACCGGCCGGATGCGACGGTGGTCGCCCGCGCCGAGGAGATCGCCCAGACCCACGGCGCCACCCTCTCGATCGGCGACGACCCGATGGCGGCGGTGGACGGGGTGGCGGCGGTGCACACCGACACCTGGGTCTCCATGGGCGACGAGGCGAGCGAGGCGGAGCGCCTCGCCGCCTTCCAGCCGTACCGGGTCGACGCGGCGCTGATGGCCCACGCGGCGGACGACGCGGTCTTCATGCACTGCCTCCCCGCCCACCGCGGCGACGAGGTCACCGCCGAGCTCTTCGACGGCCCCCGCTCCATCGTCTTCGACCAGGCGGAAAACCGCCTGCACGTGCAAAAGGCGATCCTCGTGCGGCTGCTGGGTCGGTAAAGGACACTGCGATGGTTGAGGGGAACACGAAAACACGAAATGGGGAAAACACGAAATTCGATTCCCTTTCCAATGCAGTCATCGGTGAGGCGATCGCCGTTCACCGAGAGCTTGGGCCAGGATTTCTTGAACGGATTTACGAAGAGGCTCTGTGTGTCGCCCTAGCCGATGCGAAGATTCCGTTCCAGAGACAGGTCGCCATTAAAGTCCGTTTCCGCGGACATTCGGTTGGTGCGCACCGGTTGGACCTCTTGGTGGATGACAACCTCATTTTGGAACTCAAGGCGTGTGGACACTTTGCACCTGAGCACTTCTCCACCCTGCTCTCCTACTTGAAGGCAACAGGGAAGAGGATAGGCCTACTTCTCAACTTTGGGACACCAACGCTGGAGATCCGTCGCGTCGTCCATTAGGCCACGTCCCGCCACGGAACGACTTTCGTGTTTTCCCAATTTCGTGCTTTCGTGTTCCTTTCTCTTCCGGGATAGCCACCTATGTCTAGTCCCAACAAGGTCGTCCTCGCCTACTCCGGGGGGCTCGACACCTCGGTGATCGTCCGCTGGCTGATCGAGACCTACGGCTGCGAGGTGGTCTGCTTCACCGCCGACCTCGGCCAGGGAGAGGACCTCTCCGGGGTGCGCGACAAGGCGCTCGCCACCGGCGCGACCGAGGCGTTCGTCGAAGACCTGCGCGAGGTGTTCGTCGCCGACTACGTCCGGCCGATGATGCGCGCCGGCGCCCTCTACGAGGGGGTCTACCTCCTGGGCACCTCCATCGCCCGGCCGCTGATCTCCAAGCGGATGGTGGAGATCGCCCGGACCACCGGCGCCGACGCCATCGCCCACGGCGCCACCGGCAAGGGCAACGACCAGGTCCGCTTCGAGCTCGCCGCCTACGCCCTGGCGCCGCAGATCCAGATCGTCGCGCCGTGGCGCGAGTGGGACCTCGCCTCGCGCGAGCAGCTCATCGCCTACGCCAAGCGGTACGGCATCCCGGTGCCGGTGACCCCGAAGAAGCCGTGGTCATCCGACGGCAACCTGCTGCACATCTCGTTCGAGGGCGGCATCCTCGAGGACCCGTGGGCGGAGCCGGAGGCGGAGATGTTCGAGCGCACCGTCTCCCCGCGGGAGGCCCCCGACGCGGTGACCGAGCTCACCCTCACCTTCGAGCACGGCGACCCGGTGGCGATCGACGGCGAGCCCCTCTCACCCGCCGCCCTGTTGGCCCGCCTCAACGAGGTCGCCGGCGCCAACGGCATCGGCCGGGTCGATCTGGTGGAGAACCGCTACGTGGGGATGAAGTCGCGCGGCGTCTACGAGACCCCGGGCGGCACCGTCTGGCACGTGGCCCACCAGGCGATGCAGTCGCTCACCGTCGATCGGGAGGCGTACCACCTGCTGCTGGATCTCATGCCGCGCTACTCCCGGCTGGTCTACAACGGCTACTGGTTCGCCCCCGAGCGCGAGGCGCTCCAGGCCCTCGTCGACCGGGTAGAGGCGCGGGTGAGCGGCGAGGTGCGGCTGCACCTCTACAAGGGCAACGTCACCGTCGTGGGCCGCCGCTCGCCGCACACCCTCTACTCCCAGGAGGTCGCCACCTTCGAGGAGGACACGGTCTACGACCAGGCCGACGCCGAGGGATTCATCAAGCTCAACGCCCTGCGCCTGCGCATCCGCGAGATGGGAGAGGGGGAGTAGGGCACACCGCGCCGCACGGCAGCCAGGGATTCACCGCGGAGGCGCAGAGGGGAGGATCTCGGTGGGGACGGCGTCCAACGCGGTGTAACGGCGGTTGGGTGCCGAGTGGGGTCTCAACGCGGAGCCGCAGAGGGGCAAGAGCCGCAGAGATCTGGTCCCACCCCACCGGCGGCGCAGGCGGCGACCGGCAAGCTCATCCGGCCCGGCAGGGATGCACCATGAAG
>CAZRGD010000348.1:0-3180 GCA_964599505.1 uncultured Nitrospirota bacterium
CACACAGCTCCGCGCGCACCACGTGCTCCAGCTGAGTTGCGCGTCGCCGCGGACGAATGTGCGGAAGAGCCACACCGCCACCACGCATCCGGCGCGCGCCCAGGTCGGCCCCCCGCGCACCCCGGTACCGTCCCTGGCGCTCGTCTATCTCACCACCTCCCCCCCCCTCTCCCTGGAGGAGGCGACCCGCTTCACCCAACGGTGGGGGGGGCGCGCGTGGCACGCCCCCGGCCGCTTCCCGCCGCCGGTGAGCGACGCCACCCCGTGGGCGGAGGGCGAGGCGCCCACCCCGGTGCTGCTCCTGGAGGAGCGCCCCTCGGACCGCCCCGGCGAGCTCATGCCGCAGGTGGAAGCGACCCTCTCGTTTCGCTACGGCGACGCCGAGCCGGTGGTCTACGCCTCCGCCCGCGCGCCTCGCCTGAACCGCGACGGCGAGATCGTGCGTCTGCACCGCCAACGCGCCTTCGAGGACGAGATGGCCAACCTCCTCCACGACGGCGGCTGGCTGGAGGAGACCCGCCACGACGAGGTGCGCTTCATCCAGCGCGACATCGCCGCCCACGTCCGCTTCTCTCAGGTCCACCTCCCCGAGCTGGAAGACGACGGCTGGGTGGTGGAGAGCCGCCTCACCACCCTGAAAGTGAGCCGCGAGCAGGCCGAGGTGCGGGGTGCGGTGCACACCCGCGAGGCGGGCTTCGATCTCGACCTCGCCGTCGGCCTCGGCGACGAGCGCCTCGACCTCACGCCGCTGCTCGCCGGCTACCGCGAGGGCGAGGAGGTCGGGCGCAACCGGCGCGGCGAGCTCTTCTCGCTCCCCGCCGAGCAGCTCGACCGGGTCCTCGAGGTCCTCGAAGAGCTCGGCCAGAACAGCGTCGACGAACCCCTCCACCTGCCGCGCTACCAGGCGGGCCAGATCGAGGCGCTGGATTCCGCCACCCACCTCACCGGCGACGACGCCTGGCGGCAGCTTGCCGAGGGGCTGCGTGACTTCACCTCCCTCACCCCGGTGGAGCTGCCCGCGGGGCTCCACGCGGAGCTGCGGCCGTACCAGCATGAGGGGGTAACCTGGCTCGATTTCCTGCGCGAGCACGGCCTCCACGGCATCCTCGCCGACGACATGGGGCTCGGGAAGACAGTCCAGGCCCTCGCCCTCCTGTTGCGCGAGAAGGAGGCCGGACGCCTCGACCGGCCAAGCCTGATCGTCGTCCCCACCTCCCTGGTCTTCAACTGGGAGGCGGAGGCGGGCCGCTTCGCCCCCTCCCTACGCGTCCTGCCGCTGCACGGCCAGGGACGCAAGCGCCACTTCAAAGAGATCGACGGTGCCGACCTCATCCTCACCACCTATGCCCTGCTGCGCTGGGACCGCGAGGTCCTGATGGACCGGGACTACCACTACGTCATCCTCGACGAGGCGCAGGCGATCAAGAACGACCGCACCCAGGTGGCGCAGCTCGTCCGCCACCTACGCGCCCGCCACCGCCTCACCATGACCGGCACCCCGATGGAGAACCACCTCGGCGAGCTGTGGAGCCAGTTCGCCTTCCTCATGCCGGGCTTCCTGGACACCCGCAAGCGGTTTACCGAGCTCTTCCGCAACCCGATCGAGCACGGCGAGCCGGGAAGCGAGCGGGCCGAGCAGGCGAGCGAACGACTGGTCCGCCGCCTGCGCCCCTTCATCCTCCGGCGCACCAAGCAGAAGGTGGCGCTCGACCTGCCGCCGAAGAGCGAGATCCCCCTCTACTCCGAGCTCACCGGCGAGCAGCGCACCCTGTACGAGACGGTGCGGCTCGCCTACCTGGAGAAGGTCCGGCGCGAGGTCGAGAACCGCGGCGTCGAGCGGGCGCAGATCACCATCCTCGACGCCCTCCTCAGGCTACGGCAGGTGTGCTGCCACCCGCAGCTCCTCCCCCTGGAGGCGGCGAAAAAGGTCCACACCTCCGCCAAGATGCGGCAGCTCGCCGAGCTCATCCCGGAGGCGGTGGAGGAGGGGAGGCGGATCCTCGTCTTCTCCCAGTTCGTTCGCTTCCTCACCCTGGTGCGCCACTGGTTGGAGCAGCACCGGCTCGACTACTGCTACCTCGACGGCGCCACCCGCCTTCGCCGGCCGGTGGTCGACCGCTTCCAGACCGGCGACGTCCCCCTCTTCCTCATCTCCCTCAAGGCGGGCGGCTCGGGGCTCAACCTCACCGCCGCCGACACGGTGATCCACCTCGACCCCTGGTGGAACCCGGCGGTGATGGACCAGGCCACCGACCGGGCGCACCGCATCGGCCAGGACAAGCCGGTGCAGGTCTACAACCTCATCACCCGCGGCACCGTGGAGGAGCGGATCCTCCAGCTCCAGGCACGCAAGCAGCGCCTCGCCACCAACGTCCTCACCGCCACCCCCGAGGGCGGCCACCAGATCAGCCGCGCCGACCTCGACGTCCTCTTCGAGCCCCTGGCGTAACCGCCCACTGCGGGGACCGGCCGGCAAAACCACGAAGTTCACGAAGGGCGCGGAGGGGGTGGAAGAGCCGGAGGGGGTGGCGTCACCGGCGTTTCCGCCACGGGCGTGGCGCGGCCCGGAAGGCAGGGCTCGCGCAGAGGCGCAGAGGCGCCGAGACGCAAAGAAGCGTAGGGCCACAGGATCGGCGTCTCGGGTGAAAAGTCGCAACAACGGCCCGGCATGGAAGGCCAGTCCATAGATTTAGAGACGCGAATGGACGCGAATGGCTTACGTCAGGATCAGAGCAGAAATGGCCCTGAGCGTTCCACCCTCCTGTACACCGCTGGAACACGAAAACACGAAGGGGGGACAGCACGAAAAACAACCTATTGATTTCTTTCGTGTTTCCTCGCACGCGAAGACTCGGAAACACCGAATTGCTCGGCAGTCATGATATTCGCTAACCCCCTCTGCGTCCTCTGAGGATCAGCGGAAACAAGATGGGGTTACCAGACCGTAGGGTCGGCAGAGGCCGACCGACACCATCATCTCAAGAAATGCCTATTGCCCTTAGCTCATGACCGACGACGGGCAATCGGAAAGAGGGCAAGATTTCAGGGGGAGGGGATACCGCCAACAGGGTCGAGGGAATCACCAGGTGATCACGGTGCGGAACCTAGGTGGAAGGCGATTTCGCCACAGAGGGCACAGAGAACTGCAAAGGAAAGGTGTTTTCCTCCTCTTAGGCCTCG
>CAZRGD010000349.1:0-3177 GCA_964599505.1 uncultured Nitrospirota bacterium
TCGCTCTCCTTCGGGCCGCGGGGGGCGAAGGTGACGGTGGGCAGGCGCGGGGTACGGGCGACCGCCGGCCTCCCCGGGGACGGGGCTCTTCTACACGACGAGCCTCGGGGGTCGTGCGTTCGACGGCGGACGGCGGAGAGGTGGGCGGCGTCAGGGGGCCAAGATACCCCCACCGCCGGTGGTGGCCACGGAGGATCGTCTCTCCCTCGGCTTCCTTAACCCGCATTTCTCACCATGAATCGGGTGCGAGCGCGCCACCGCCTGGGCCGCCTTCACCACGCGCCTCGGCCCCACCCCCGCCCCCCGGTAGGAGCCGGCTCCCGCCGGCGATCCGGCCCAAAGGGCCGACCGCGCCCGCGGCGCGGCTCGCGAGCAGGAGCTCGCTTCTACCGCGAATCCGGGGGGAGCAGGGGCCGCCACCGGCCGGCGCTCACCGCCCTCCGCCTTACTGCCTCTTCCACTCGTCGCCCGGCATGATCCGGCGCATGAACGCGTCGAACAGGGGGACGGTGAAGGCGGTGTCCCCGTGGCTCGGGCTCCAGATCATCCCCTTCGCGATGAGCTGACTCCGGGGCGATTATAACGATCTTAGCGATCTTATGAAGATCTTATAACTTGGCGAATCTCCCTTGAATCGGGCCGTGCCGACCCTCGAACCCGGCGACCCCGGTCCCAAGGGCCGGCCGCGCCCCCGGGCGCGGATCGCGAGCAGGAGCTCGCTCCTACCCTCCCACCGTCAACTCGGCGCCCTTTCCCCCGGACCCCCCGGTAGGAGACGCCCCCCCCTACGCTGCCTCCCGCTCCCGCGTGGAGAGCGGCTTCAGGCGCGAGATCTCCTTCGCCTTCGGGCCGTGGAGGGCGTGCCAGAGGTCCCAGTCTTGCTGGAGCCCCAGCCAGAGCTCCGCGGATACCCCGAGGACCTGGGCCAGGCGCAGGGCGGTGTCCGGAGTGACGGAGCGCCGCCCGCGGACGATCTCGTTCAGGCGGGGGTAGGAGACCCCCAGACGACGCGCAAGCTCGGCCTGCGACACACCGAGGGGCTTGAGAAACTCCTCCAGCAACATCTCCCCGGGATGGGTGGGGGGACGCCGGTGGGGAAGCCGCCGGGTGGCCAGATTCCTGTCGGTCGTCGGTAATTTCGACTTCATGGGCAGGGTCCTCCTTCCAGAGAATACGCGCGGGCGCATACGGGCGGGGGGGACATGAGCACGCGTGGGTGCCGCGGACCCACACCGGGCGAGATGGGCCGTCGGGCCGTGCTCCTACGGCTCCGCGCCTGCCCGCGAGAATGGCCACCGGCGATCGCGGCACCGCGGTGGTCTGGGCAGCGAAGGTCGAAATGGGGCACGATCGCCCCGCGGTGACGGTCAACACGACACCGCCGGAGAGCCCACCATGATCGAAGCGGTCACCCTGGAGAACTTCCGCCTCTTCCGCCATTTGGAGGTGGAGGGACTCGCCCCGATCACCCTGGTGGGGGGGCAGAACAACGTCGGCAAGACCTCGCTCCTGGAGGCGCTCTTTCTCTTTCACGACCGGCTCAACCCGAAGATGATTCTGCGCCTGCATAGCTGGCGACAGGTGGGGATCGTCCCGCTGGTACCGGAGCACATGTGGGGACCGATCTTCCGGGGCTACGACCTGGAGCGGCCGGTCACCATCACCGTGGGACGTGACAAGATCCGCGAGGAGATGGTCCTCCGCTTCAACCCCCATCCGGAGGTGAGGACGATCCCGGTGCAGGTGGGCGGAGAGACCTCGGCAGCACCGCAGGTGCGAACCGAGGAGATCACCGCCACCTACGCCCTCGAAGTGGAATGCAGGCGCAACGGTGAGACGGTCCACGAGGCACAGCTCTACACCGACGCGAGTGATCCCACGCCGCGTGTGGGTCTCTACGTGAAGCACAGCCAGGGCTTCCCACACCCGGTCCTCTACCTCGGACCCAGATCGCAGGGCGGTGTACAGGAGGACGCGGTGCGCTTCGGTCAGCTCGACCTTGCGGGAGAGACCCAACGCGTCGTCGATCTCCTCAAGCTGATCGAGCCGCGGCTGCGGTCGCTCTCCGCCGTGCCGCTCGGCGACCTCACCCTCATCCATGGCGACATCGGCCTCGGCCGCAAGATCCCCATCGCCTACATGGGTGATGGCATGGCGCGGCTTCTCTCGGTGATCCTCGCCATCGCCACCACGCCGAAGGGGCTGGTGCTCATCGACGAGTTCGAGAATGGGATCCACCACTCGGCCATGGAGCGGGTGTGGAGGGGGATCGCCGAGGCGGCGAAGCGGTACGACTGCCAGGTGGTCGCCACCACCCACAGCTACGAGTGTCTGCAGGCGGCCCACGAGGGGCTCAAGGGGGGGGCCGAGGAGGATTTCGCCTACATCCGGCTGGATCGCGAGGGAGAGGAGATCGTTCCCAAGCAGTACAGCTACGAGATCCTGGGGGCGGGTCTGGAGCAGGGGTGGGAGGTCCGGTGATGGGGAGGGTGTGGCCGGCGAAGCCGATCACTGCGCGCCGGCTCCTCTTGGTGGAGGGTGAGGACGAGGTGAATTTTCTCCAAGCCCTCCTGCACCACGAGGAGATCACCGGGGTCGCGGTGCGTGAAGTCGGGGGCAAGGACCAGTTTCCAGCTCGGTTCGATTTCCTGAAAAGAGACGGCGCCTTCCACCGTCTTGAGGCCCTCGGTGTGGTGCGCGACGCGGATGCCGATGCCGCCCGCACTTTTCAGAGTGTCACCGGCATCCTGCGAAGGAATGCTCTGGCTGTCCCTCCGGAGATCGGAGCCTTCTCCCAGGGCGGCGACCTGCGTGTAGGCGTCTACGTGATGCCCGGTGGCGAGGCGAGCGGGATGCTGGAGGACCTCTGCCTGAAGACGGTGGGGGACCACCCGGTTACTGCCTGCGTGGAGGAGTACGTGGCCTGCCTGGAGAGACGCCGGGTCGAGCCGGCGAACGGGTCGAAGTGCCGCGCGTACGCCTTCCTCGCGGCGATGAAGGAGCCGGTCGCTCGGGTCGGGATCGGGGCGCAGAGGGGGTACTGGAACCTGGACCACCCCACCCTCGGAGAGCTCCGCGCCTTCCTGACGCAGCTCGCAAGCTGAGGGGAGATGCAGTGGCCTTTCGTTTCTGGCGCAGGATCCGGCTGGCGCCGGGGGTGACGTTGAACCTGTCGAA
>CAZRGD010000350.1:0-3167 GCA_964599505.1 uncultured Nitrospirota bacterium
GCTCTTGAGCTGGTGGCGTGCCAGGTCGGTGATGATCTCCTCGTGGGTGGGGCCGAGGCAGAACTCGCGGTCGTGGCGATCGTGGAGGCGGAGAAGCTCGCGGCCGTACTTGTCCCAGCGCCCCGACTGCCGCCACAGCTCCGCCGGCTGCACCGCCGGCATAAGGAGCTCCTCGGCGCCGGCGGCGACCATCTCCTCGCGGACGATGGCGGAGATCTTGGTGATCGACCGCAGGGCCAGCGGCAGGTAGGCGTAGATGCCCGCCGCCACCTTGTGGATCATCCCGGCGCGCAGCATCAGCCGGTGGCTGATGACCTCCGCCTCCGACGGGGTCTCACGGACGGTGTTGATCAGGGCGTGGGCATAGCGCATGGCGAACCGGGGATGGAGGGACTCGAAGGCGCACAGGGAACCACGCCCGGCGGTCGCGGGCCAGATGGGATGGCGCGGCCATCCTCATCGGCCGGGGGGGCAACGACTCAACGCTGATCCTCAGAGACGCAGAGACGCAGAGGGGCGGGCGTGGAGGGGGGCGGGCGTCGCTGTGATTCAACGGACTGGGGACGCGACCTCTGCATCTCCCCGTTGCTGCGCGAGACCTACGCGATCGCCCTCACCGCTACGGATGGGGTAAAGAGGTAGGGGTGTTCCTTCTCGACCCCCACGACCCCACCTTCCCGCCGCCGGCGGCCGCCACCGCGGAGGGGCTGCTGGCGATTGGCGGCGACCTCTCCCGGTCGCGGCTCCTCGCCGCCTATCGCCACGGGATCTTTCCCTGGTTCTCCGAGGGGCAGCCGATCCTCTGGTGGTCTCCCGATCCGCGGGCGTTGCTCTTTCCGGGGGCGATCCGTATTCGCCGCAGCCTCGCCAAGCGGATCCGCAACGGCGGCTTCACGGTCACCATGGATACCCGCTTCCGTGAGGTGATGGAGCGGTGTGCGGCGCCGCGCCGAGGCGACGTCGACGGCGGTACGTGGATCGTCCCGGAGATGGTCGCGGCCTACTGCGCCCTCTTCGAGGCAGGCGACGCCCACTCGGTCGAGGTGTGGCACGAGGGCAAGCTCACCGGCGGCCTCTACGGCGTCGCCGTGGGGGCGGCCTTTTGCGGAGAGTCGATGTTCTCCCTTGAGCGCGACGCCTCCAAGATCGCCCTCGCCTACCTCGCCGCCCAGCTCGCCCGTTGGTCCTTCCACTTCATCGACTGCCAGCTCCCCACCGCCCACCTCGCCTCCCTCGGAGTGGTGCCGGTGACGCGCGGCGAGTTCCTCGCCCGACTCGCCGAGGCGGTGGCGGTGTCGGGCTGCCCGGGCCGGTGGAGGCTCGACACCGATCTCGACCCCTTGGCGTGGCGGGCCGGGGGCAAAACCACGAAGGCCACGAAGAGCACGAAGGGGGGGTAGGCCGAATGGCTCCGCGGTCTCCGTGCGACCCCGCCCCCGCGAACGGTGGGTGATATCGTCGAGATGGTGCCGCACGAGCGGGGTGACAACGCGCTCTATCGCTTGGCCGATGTCGTGGAGCTCACGGTGGTGGGGTTGATCGGCGGCGCGACGGCGATGTCGAATACTCGGGGCCAGTACTCGGGGCCAGGCTTCGTTTCTTTGGCTCTGTGTGCGCGTCGATGACTGCGGCGCCGACGGCGTCGCCCCAGACGTTGACGGTGGTGCGGAGGCGGTCGAGGAGCCAGTCGATGGCGAGGATGAGGGCCATGCCGCCCATGGGGAGGTGGACCGCGGCGAGGACCATGACCATGGTCACCAGTCCCGCCTCGGGGATGCCGGCGGCGCCGATCGCCGCCAGGGTGGCGGTGAGAAAGAGGATCGCCTGCTCCGCCGGGCCGAGGGGCAGACCGTAGACCTGGGCGATGAAGAGGACCGCCACCGCCTCGTAGAGCGCCGTGCCGTCCATGTTCACCGTCGCGCCGAGGGGGAGGACGAAGCCCGCGGCGCGGCGCGAGACGCCCGCCTCCTCGGCACACTCCAGGGTTACCGGCAACGTCGCGGCAGAGGAGGCAGTGGCAAAGGCGGTGGCGAGCGCCCGGCCGAGGCGGGCGCCGTAGCGGTGCGGTTGCCGCCCGGCGAAAAATCGAAGGATGAGGGGCAGGACGATGAAGGCGTGGACGGCGAGGCCGAGGGTGACGGTCCCGGCGTAGGCGGCCAGCGATCGGGCGAGGTGGAGGACGGCGGCGCCGCCCCCCTCGGCGGCGATCTTGCCCGCCACCAGGGCCGCGATCCCCATCGGTGCGGTGCGCATCGCCAGTTGGACCATGCGCATGATCGCGGAGTTGGCCGCGTCGAAGAGGTCGAGGAGGCGGCGGCCGCCCTCGCCGAGGGTGGTACAGACGGCGCCGAAGACGAGGGAGAAGAAGATGAGGGCGAGGATGTTGGTCTCCGCAGCCGCCTTCACCAGGTTGGTCGGGATGAGGGTGAAGAGGAGCGAGCGCAGGGCCGCACCGGCGGAGGTGTGGCGCTCGGCAAGCAGGGCGTCCACCACCTCCAGGGGGGTGAGGTCGCCGTCCGCCAGCCTGGACGCCACCTCTGGGTGGTCGGCGAGGTGGAGGCTGTTGAGGGTGTCGCGTACCTCCGGCAGCCCGTGGTGGACCGCCTCGCGCACGGCGTTGGCCGCGTCGAGCTCGCCGCTCGCCATCTCTTTGGCGAGGGTGGGGAATCGGTGCGGGCCGAGGGCGGTGAAGGCGCAGGCGAAGCGCGGGTCGTCGTCGGAGAGGGTGATGTCGTTGGCCAGGCTCAGGAGCGCCCGGTCCTTCTGGAACCTCTGCGCCGGGTCACGGTGGTGGAGCTGGCGGTCCAGCGACGGGAAGTCGTCGGTGAGGTGGAAGCAGGCGAGGGCCCGGTCGTACGGGGTCTCGTAGTGGCTCCCCGGCTGGATCACGTTAACCAGGACCATCCCCACGAGGACCGCCGAGAAGGTGGTGGCGAGGTAGTAGAGGGCGGTGCGTCCGCCGATCGGCCCCAGCCGGCGGATGTCGCCGAGGGTCGCCACCCCGGCCACCATGGAGGTGACCACCAGGGGCACCACAAGGAGGCGCAGGAGTGCCAGAAAGAGGTCGCCGACCCACGCCACCTGAGCCATCGCCGCGGGCCAGAGGGAGCCGGCGACGATGCCGATCCCGATGGCGGCAAGCAGCAGGAGGGTCATGGGGGCAGGGC
>CAZRGD010000351.1:0-3165 GCA_964599505.1 uncultured Nitrospirota bacterium
CCGGGCCGAGATCCGCTTTTCCGCAGTAGATCGGGCCAAAGTCCGACAGGCTCCTTGGGTCGCTCGAAGGCAGCGCCGACTCAGTGAGGGGCGCTACCTTTTTTGCCTCCAACACCCTGGAGGCTTGCAGACATCGGGATATTCGCGGATAGACGACCATGCGGTTGCGTTTCCTCGTCCTTGGTTTGTTGGTGGCCGGACTCGCGGTCGCCGGCCTCGTCTGGTGGCAGGGTCGGGAGGCCGCGCCGCCGCCTGCACCGGTAGCCACGGCACCGAGTCCCAAGGCGCCCGCAGAGGAGGTGAAGCCGGCGCCGGCAATGGCAACGGCACCAGAGCCGGGGCCGCGGCCGGGGAGCGATGTGCCGGTAGCAGAAGAGGTCGCCTTGCCGGCACTCGACGCAAGCGACCCGTACGTTCGCGAGAAGCTGCTCGCCAGCTCACCGAAGCTTGTCGACTGGTTGGCCCGTGATGGGCTCGTGAGCCGGTTTGCGGTGGTAATGGACAACGCCGCGGTCGGCGACGTTCCGCGCCGACAACTGGCCTTTCTGGCCCCGACCGGACGATTCCCGGTCATCGAGCGGGGCAACGATCGCTTCGTCATGGAGCCCAAGGGGTATGCGCGCTACGACGGGTTCGTCGACCTCTTTACCAGCGTCCCGCCCGAGGACGCAGCGGCGCTGTTGACCACCCTCGCCCCGCTCTTGACGCAGGCCCTGGTCGAGATCGGAGAACCCGCCGAGGAGCCGCTGGCGACCCTGAGAGACGCCATCGTCATGGTGTTGGCGACACCCGAGCTCGACACCCCCGTCGAGCTGGTGCGGCCGAAGGTGATGTACAAGTTTGCGGACCCGGCGCTCGAGGCCTTGCCGCCGCTCCAGAAGCAGCTCATTCGCATGGGACCGGAGCATGTCCGGCAGATCAAGGCGTATCTGCGGCAGGTGGAAGCGGCGCTCTGAACAGGGAACCCTTCCTGGTGGTGCAAGGCGCATGTCCGCACAGTATTCCTGCGGGGTCCGGCTTTGGTGATACTGCCTATACCCTTAGCTCATGAAGCCCCAGAACAGATCGGCGAATGCGGAACACGAAGGCACGAAAACTTGAAAACACGAAAAAACTCCACCAAAACTTTTCGCGTTTTCCTCCTTTCGTGCCTTCGTGTTCCCATCGGGTACTGGTCCTGAGCTAAGGGGATAGGCGTATTGGTGATTGCGTTTTGTGGAATGGTGTTCGCTTGATCGCGGTTGGTCGAGCAGAAGGCTGCGGCGCTCGATTGGCGGATGCCTCCCGTGTGCACGTGATGGGGCCATGACGGGGCCAGGCTTCCGACCTTCCGCCCCTCGGCCGGTTGCTTCATTCTTAGGGCCCGCAAAAAAGATGACTCCTGGTTTTCACATCCCGTCTTCACGCCATCTTCGGCCGCTCCTCAATCGCGAAATCCTCACCGTAGAACCACTACGCCTCCGGTTTCGCTCAATCGTCGCGGCCAAATCTGACCCCAATACGAGCGCGAAAATCAGCAGTCATTTCTTCGCGAGCCCCTCCCCCTCCATGCCCTTCCTCCCGCTACGCGTCGTCTCGCGCCTGTTCCTCCTCGTCGCCCTCCTGTGGTTCGCCCCGCGCGTCGCGGCGGCGGCGGAGTACACCACCATCAACCCGTCGGGGGTGGGGCGGATCCATCTGGCGATCCCCTATGTTCGGGGGCTCGATACGTCGCTGCCCGCGTCGTTGGCGCGGGAGCTGGCGCAGGTGGTCGCCGATGATCTGGAGCTCTCCGGCTATTTCCAGCGCATCGATCCGGTCGCCTATCTGGAGGATTACCGCACCGCGGGGCTCGCCCCGGGGAGCTTCAAGTACCGCGACTGGACGATGGTCGGGGCGGAGTATCTGGTGAAGATGGGCGCCAAGGTGGAGGGCGACCGGATCACCGTGGAGGCGCGCCTCTATGACCTCTTTGGCCGGCGCCAGCTCCTCGGCAAGCGGTTCTCCGGGATTACCAAGGATCGCCGCTACCTCCTCCACCGCCTCGCCAATCAGGTGCTCAAGGAGGTCACCGGCGAGGAGGGGGTGTTCGACACCCGCATCACCTGCGAGGTGCGCCGCCGCCGCAGCAAGGCAATCTACGTCCTCGACTACGATGGCCACCGGCCGCGCCGGGTGGTCTCCAACCACACCCTCAATCTGATGCCCGACTGGTCGCCCGACGGCCGTTACATCGCCTTCACCTCCTACCTGAAGGGCAACCCGGACCTCTACGTCCTCGATGTGGGGCGCGCCATGGTGAAGCGGATCGCCCGCCACCGCGGCGTCAACATGGCGCCCGACTGGTCGCCCGACGGCCGGCGGCTGGCGCTGACCATGACCCACCACGGTGATACGGCGATCTATGTGATGGCCCGCTCCGGCGCCGGTCGCCGCCGGCTCACCCGTTCGCACGGGGTGGCGGTGGGACCGACGTGGTCACCGGACGGGTCGCGCATCTGCTTTGTCTCCGACCGCTCCGGCTCACCGCAGCTCTACGTGATGAATGCCGATGGCGGCGGCCTGCGTCGCCTCTCCTTCGACGGTACCTACTTTGCTAACCCAGCGTGGTCACCGGACGGGAGGCGGATCGCCTACGCGAAGATCAACGACGGCCACTTCGACATCTTCACCATGCGCCCCGACGGCAGCGACATTCGCCAGATCACCGACGCCCCCGGCTCCCACGAGTGCCCGACCTGGGCCCCGAACAGCCACTACCTCGCCTACCAGACCACCCGTCACGGTCACGTCGGGCTGGAGGTCCACAACCTGCGCACCGGCGACCACCGCCGCATCACCCCCCCGGGGATGGACGCCAGTGCCCCGGACTGGGGACCGGCGACGCGGTAGGCGCGGGGACGGAGAGGGAAGGACCGGGGAACCGGCGTCGCGGGCAAAGGCACGAAAAAGGTGTGCACGCCTGGAAGGCGGATCTCGCGCAGAGACGCCAAGGCGCAGAGGGGGAGGAGAGACCGGGGGAGAGGTGTCTCCGGGGACCGATCGGGAACGGCGGCGGCCTTGAAGGCGGGTTGTCCGCAGATTTCTCAGATTGGGGGGCAACCGCGGGTTCGGTGGCGCGGGCGCGCCAAAGAGGTTCAGGCCCGACGAGCATGGGAACAGCAAGCCGCGAATGAACGCAAATGG
>CAZRGD010000352.1:0-3141 GCA_964599505.1 uncultured Nitrospirota bacterium
GGGGGAGGTCGGCCCGGCGGGCCGGCGATGGTGACGGTAGGCGCAGGCTCGATCTATCCTCGCCGGCGGTCGAAGGCCGGAGGTGGCTAGTCGTAGTGGGTCCACATCCGAATCACCTTGACGATCCTCTCTTTCGGCAGAATCTGGTAGACGAGACGGTGGTGGATGTTGATGCGTCGCGAATGGGCACCGGCGAGGTCGCCCACGAGCTTCTCGAATCGCGGTGGGGTCTGAAGGGGATCCACCGCCAGGATCGCGAGGATCTCCTGGGCCTTGCCCTTCAGGCCGCCGGCCGCGAGTCGCGTGGCGTCTTTTCGAGCCTGACGGGTATAGACGATCCTCCAACTCACCAGCCGAGGCTCTCTTCACACGCCTCGACCGGGGTCTCGAGCCCCTCGCAGATCGACTCCCGCATCCCCGGGACGCCGAGGAGATAGAGGGTCTCTTGGACCGAGGCCCAGTCCTCCTCCGAGAGCAGCACCGCGTTGTTGCGTTTCCCGGTGATGCGGATCGGCTCGTGCGAGCGTGCCGCTTCGTCAATCAGCCGGTAGAGGGTGGCGCGTGCTTCGCTCGCCGTGATTGTCGCCATGAGGTCTGCCTTCGGGTGGGGTCGAGCGGTACGGTGAAAAGGTACGTAATTACGTACGTATCGTCAATTCCGGCGCCCTTCCGTGTCTCCCCGCGCGCAGCGCGCCTTCATGAGCCCGCCCACGGCGGGGTCATGGTGGGATCGATGTGAAAGAGGGTGAGGCCCAGCAGGTAGACGGAGGCGGTGATCACCACCACGCCGACGAGGTTGAGGATGAGGCCGGCGCGCGCCATGTCGCCAATGGTGAGCCGCCGGGCGCCGAAGACGATGGCGTTGGGCGGGGTGGCCACCGGCATCATGAAGGCGCACGACGCCGACAGGGTCGCCGGGATCATCAGCAGCAGGGGGTGGGTGTGCAGCGCCACCGCCGCCTCGGCGACGATCGGCAGGACCATCTGGGTGGTGGCGGTGTTGGAGGTGAGCTCGGTGAGGAAGGTCATCGCGGTGGAGACGCCCGCCATCATTCCCACCGGGCCGATCCCGGCCATGGAGGTGAGGTGGCCGGCGAGGTAGCCGCCGAGCCCGGACGCCTTCACCCCGGAGGCGAGGGCGAAGCCGCCGCCGAGGAGCAGGACGATCCCCCACGGCAGCTTGCGCGCCGTCTTCCAGTCGAGCAGCGCCGTGTCGCCGCCGCGTGCCGGGATGACAAAAAGCAGCGCGGCGATGGCGATCGCCACGGTGCCGTCGTCGATCATCTTGGGGTCGGGAAAGAGCGACGACCAGCCGGGCACGGTGAGGGCGCCGGCGTGGATCGGCTGGCGGAAGATCCACAGGAGCGCCGCTGCCACCGACAGGGCCAGGACCCACCGCTCCTCGGGGTGGATGGGGCCGAGGGAGGCGTGCTCGTCGGCGAGGACCTTGCGTGGGATCCGCTCGATCCCCTTCATCGGGTAGAGCACCCGGGTGAGGAGCAGCCAGGTGATCGCCAGCATCACCAGGGAGATGGGGACACCGAGGACCATCCAGCGAGCGAAGGAGATCTCCGGCGCCGCCGGGAAGGTGGTGGCGAAGATCTGCGCGAAGGCGAGGTTCGGCGGCGTGCCGATGAGGGTCGCCACCCCTCCCTCGGAGGCGGCGTAGGCGACGCCCAGCAGCAGCGCCACCGCAAAGGGGCGGACCTGCTCGCGGCCGTGCTCGGTCTCCATCTGGCGGATCACCGCCATCGCCATGGGGACCAGCATCATGGTGGTGGCGGTGTTGGAGATCCACATCGAGAGGAAGGCGGTCACCCCCATGAAGCCGAGGACCACCCGGCCGGGGCTGCCGCCCACCCACAGGAGGATGCGCAGGGCGATGCGCCGGTGGAGGTTCCACCGCTCCATGGCCAGGGCGATGAGGAAGCCACCGAGGAAGAGGAAGATCACCGAGTTGAAGTAGGCGCGTGCCACCACCTTGCCCGCCTCCACCCCGAGGAGCGGGAAGAGGACGATGGGCAACAGCGCGGTGACCGCGAGGGGGACCGCCTCGAAGAGCCACCACACCGCCATCCACACCGCCGCGCCCGCCATGGCGGTGACCGCCGAGTGGGCGGGATCGAGGTCGGTGAGGGTCCAGATCGCCACCGCCGCCACCGGTCCAATGATCAGCGGGATCCAGCGCGGACGGGGAGCGGGGGCGGCCATGGGCCGATCTTGCTACCGCGGGTCGGGGGGCGACCAGGGGGACAACACCACCATCGTCGGTCCCATCTGCCGTGGGGACAAAACCACGAAGGGCACAAAACCACGAAGATCACGAAGGGCATGAAGGGGGAACGGGCGGAGTTTGGGGTGTCGCGGGTGGTGGAACGAGAAAGCGGACCCGACCTTGAAGGGGATTCACCGCAAAGACGCCAAGACCGCGAAGGGGGCGTTGGGGAGCAGATCAGTATCAGCGCGGCGTACGGTAGGCTTGGGGGGCGGGTGGGATTTGAATGCAGAGAGGATCAGCGGAAATAGCAAGAAACCGGGTCAGGCCTGGCAAGTTGCAACTACTAACGAAAGCCGTGCTTTTTACCACTTGCCAGGCCAGACCCCGACCTTTAATAACCTGATGCGGTTGGAGACGGCGGCGGTGGTGTCGATTTTTGTCAGCTTGGTGGCCACACCGACCGGGATCCGCATCCTCGCCGCCTGGGTGCCCCTCCCCGCGGTCGAAACCCCGTCCGGATCCGTCGACGCCGTCCTCCTTCTCTATCCCGTCTAATCGCCTTACAGCCTCTCCACGGTCCCATTTTGGGGCCGATTTTCGCATGGGAAGCCGGTACGACCGATTTATTTCTGCTGATCCTCTCTGCGTTCAAAAACCCACTCGGCACGCGCCCCCCGCGCTCCACCGGTGACGCCTGCCCCCCGGCTCTCCACCCCTTTGCGTCCTCGTGCCTTTGCGCCCTTGCGTTGGAGCGCTTCCGGCCACCCACCTGCCCCGGTGAGCCACCCACGACACCGTCCCCACACCCCATCCGCCCCCCACCCCCTTTGCGTCGGCTGCGCTTTGGGTTAAACCCGGTTACCGTCCCGCCTTCGCCGTTTCTCCCCCCCCCTCCCACGAAGTTCCATGTCCCTCTTCCACAC
>CAZRGD010000353.1:0-3103 GCA_964599505.1 uncultured Nitrospirota bacterium
GAGACCGTGGGACGGGCGAAGGTGGAGGTGATGGCCGAGTGGGTGGCGTCGGTGAACCCGGAGGCCGAGGTGGTCTCCTTTCCCGAGGGGATCCACCCGGGGAACATCGACGCCTTCCTCGACGGTGCTGATGTCGTGATCGACGGCCTCGACTTCTTCGCCCTCGACGCCCGCCGCCTCCTCTTCCGTGAAGCTGCACGGCGCGGCCTGTACGTGATCACCGCCGGCCCCATCGGCTTCTCCTGCGCCATGCTGGTCTTCGATCCGGACGGCATCTCCTTCGATGACTACTTCGACATCCACGACGGGATGGAGGAGCTCGAGCAGCGGCTCCGCTTTGCCGTGGGGCTCACGCCCCGGGCGACCCAACTAACCTACATGGATCTCGCGCACGTGGACCTGCGCGGAGGCAAGGGACCATCGCTGGCCCTGGCCACGGACCTGTGTGCGGGGATGGCAACCACCGAGGCCCTGCGCATCCTCCTGAAACGCGGCCGGCCGCGCTGCGCCCCCCACTACTTCCAGTTCGACCCGTACCGCCGGATCTACAAGCGGGGCTATATGCCGGGGGGCAACCGCAATCCGATCCAGCGGGCGAAGCTGTGGTACCTCAGACGGAAGCTCGGGTGAGACCGATGGACGAGCCCACACAGCACGCCTTGATCGAGGCGGCGATCCTCGCCCCCTCGGGGGACAACTCGCAGCCGTGGCGGTTCCGGTGGCGAGACGGTGGCCTCGATGTGGCGCTGGACGCGGCCCACGCGGACAACTTCTTCGAGGTGGATCGCGTGGGAGTCCTCGCCTCGGCCGGAGCGGTGGTGGCCAACGTGGAGCTAGAAGCGGCCAGCCGCGGCTACCGTGCCGAGGTGGCGTGGCGCCCCAAGGGGGAGGAGGGGCCGGTGGCGCGCCTCGCCTTCGAGCCCGCGGAGCCCGCCCCGTCGCCCCTGGCGGCGGCGATCCCCGATCGGTGTGTGAATCGCCGTCCCTTTGACCGGCGACCACTGGCGGACGAATGGCTCGCCGCCCGAGTGGAGGATGCCGCGACCTCCGACACCACCCTCTCCTGGCTCACCGAGGAAACGGCCCTCGCGAAGGTTTGCCATGTGATCCGCCTCGCCGACTGGGTCCGCTACACCCACCGCCTCGCCCACGAGTCGCTCATGGCGGAGCTGCGCTTCACCCGCGCCGAGGCGGAGGCGACCCGCGACGGCATGGCGATCCCGGTCCTGGAGGCGGGTCCCTTCGCCGGCCCCTTTCTAAAGGCGGTCCGGCCATGGCCACGCATGGCCCTCCTCAACCGCCTCCACGCCTTTCGCGGCCTCACCCTCCCCACCACAAGGCTTGCTGCAAGCGCCCCGGCGATCGGGTTGCTGTGGTCACCCGAGGAGGGACCGACCACCTTCCTGAAGGGGGGGCGGGCGATGGAACGGGTGTGGCTCGCGGCTACCGCCGAGTCGATCCGCTTCCAGCCGATGACCGTCGCCACCCTCTTCATCCGGCGACTCCTGCGCCACGGCCCGGATGCCTTCGATGGCCGCCAGCGGCGCTGGTTGAAAGAGGCGTGGGAGCTGCTTCGAGAGCTCTTCCCGATGGACGAGGCGAGCGCCATGGTCCTGCTCTTCCGCGTCGGCCACGGCCCCCCCGCCCGCGCCCGCTCCCTCCGGCGGCCGGTGGAGAGCTTCCTCGAGGGGGTGTGATCGGGGACGGCTGCAAAGTAGATCGTAGACAGGGGGAGGGAGGTGGACCGACGATCGGGCAGCGCGGGTGGCGTCCCCGGGCTCGGCAACGGCCTGGCAGGCGGTTTTTTCGCCACGGAATCCACGGAAGGGCACGGAAGGGCACGGAAGTAGGGGGTCTGCCGTTGGGTCGAGCGAGCAACCCGGACCCCGTTTCTGCTCGAAACACGGTCGGCGCCACCTCGTTCTCTTCCCCCCGCCGCACGCTCTCGCCCCTTCCGTGGATTCCGTGGCCAATTCCCTGCCGGCGGAGACGATGGCCGGGCCGTGTGGCATCCGTGCCGCTCACAGTCCGAGATGAGACCTCTGCGTCCTCAGTGCCCTCTGTGGCGAGCCCTGTCTGTCAGATACATTGCCACCTAGATTCTGCAACTCTCCGGCATTCCCATTCGCGTCCATCCGCGTAATTTTGCGGCTCACCGAACGCTCCCGGTCCACGCAATCACCGCCCGCCAACGGTGACCGCCGGCGGGTCCGGGGGGATCACGATCTGCGGGCTGGTGTCGACGGTGAGACGGTGGAAGTCGGCGGCGTTGAAGGTGACCAAGAGATCCGCCCCGTGCTCCTCGGCAGCGACGAGGTGGAGGGCGTCGAAGAGAACACCCGATCGGAGGCCCCTTTCCGCACATCGGCGGAGCGCTGCGCGGTAGGTGCTTGCCCGCAACTCCACCGCCTCGATCGTCCGTGCAAGTCGCTCGATCGCTACCTCCGCCAAGGGCGGGGCTACCGGCGGCGTGATCGGGAGACGGGTCAGGACCGACCACGTCTCCGCCAAGGCGTGCCAGGTACACGCACCGGCGAACCTCTCCCCGTGGACCGCCTCCAACCAGCAAAGCGCGCGCCCATGGAAGGGATGGGGCTCGACCAGCGCCGCCACCAGGACCGAGGTGTCAAAGGCGACCCTCACCTTTTGCGTTCCAGCCCGTCGAGTCGTTCCTCACGCAAAGCGCGGTGGTCCGGGATGACGCCCTCCAAGCGACCCCGAAAAACGAGTAGCCCTCCCTTCTCCACCGCCTCGGCCTCTCCGTGCTCGGGGACAAGGATCAACCGATCTTCCTCTTCCTCAAGCCGCATCCGGCTCCCCGGGACAAGGCGGTGGCGGTTTCGCACCGCCTTGGGAATCACCAACCTCCCGGAGCGATCAATGGCAACTGTATGTGGCATATTGCCATTCTAATTACCATTTTTTGCTTGGTCAAACAGGGAAGGAGTCAGGTCGCAGCGGCGGCGAGGACCGGCAAGAATAATTGTCGTTGATCAGGTGGCCACCCGTCTGCGGGAGCAGCTCGCGCCGGTGCGCGAGGCCTTCGCGAAACTGCCTATTCCCTTAGCTCATGAAGCCCCAGAGCAGATCGGCGAATGCGGAA
>CAZRGD010000354.1:0-3101 GCA_964599505.1 uncultured Nitrospirota bacterium
CAGGAATCCTGCGATGCTGGCCGGCCCGTGGTAGGAGCGGGCCATGCCCGCGATTGCCTCGACCGCCGCTCCGGGGGTCGCTCCATCGGGGGCATGGCCCCCTCCTACCGGTACGTCGAGGGTTCGGACGAGGACACGGCGTGGTCCCTGGCCGTGGGGGTGAGCGACTGGCGCTGGCTCAAGCGGCTACGGGTGCTGCCGTTTTTCGGCGACTAGTCGCCCGATCGAGCGGGGCCGGCGTCCCTCGGTGAGCGCGACGGCGCCGTCGGCTCCACCCGGAAGAGGGCGGTGAGGTCGACCATGAGGTCGGGGAAACGGGTCGAGGTGATCGCCCCGTCCTCGACCCCGAAGACGTCGGAGATGCCATAGGCGCCCTCGTTGAGGGCATAGCGGAGGATCACCCGGTCGATCGGGTGGACGAGCCAGTACTCGGGGACCCCGGCGCGTGCATACCGCTCACGTTTAATGCCCTCGTCCTTGCGTGCGGTGGAGGGGGAGAGGATCTCCACGACCAGGTCGGGGGCGCCACGGATCCGTTTTTGGCCCACCTTTGCCGGATCGCAGACGACGAAGAGGTCCGGTTGGACCACGGTCTCCACCTCTTCATCCGCTTCGTCCGCCTCCGGGAGGAGAATGTCACAGGGTGCGGCGAGGACCTCACACCCCTGGTCGCCGAAGTGGTCACCGAGCAGCCGGAGGAGGTCTCGACTCACCCGCTGGTGGGTGACGGAGGGCGCCGGGCTCATGTCCCAGGCGATCCCATCGATCACCTCCCACCGCTCTCCCTCCGGCCAGGTCAGGTAGTCGCCGTAGGTGAAGGAGTCTTCGGGTTGGAGGGCAAGGCTCATCGCGGCTCCTTGGGGGTGCGTCTGTCGGCCAGCCCCGAGTCTATCGCACCCGCCACTCGGCGCACCAACCGACGGTCTCTGCTACCGCATCGCCGGGTGGCAGCGGTCGCAGTCGTCCAGCGGGAAGCTCACCCGCAAGTGGCAGAGGCCGCAGAACTTGCCCTGGAGGTTGTAGCGCATGGAGAAGTGGGCGGTGGTCTTCTTCTTCACGTTGAAGATGTCCGGGTGGCAGTTGGAGCAGTCGAGCCACAGGTTGTGGTCGGCGTGGGAAAAGAAGGCCGGGGGGATCATCGTCCAGCCGGCGTCGAGCTTGAGGTCCTTGTCGTAGGCGATCGGTTTCGGCGGGGTGTCGAGGAGGGTGCGTTTCGGGTGGATCTTTCCCTCTTTGATCGCCCGCACCCAGTCGATGCCGTTGCCGTACGGCGCCTTCGGCAGGGGGGCGGCAAAGGCGGCAAATTTCTCGCTGCCGGCGGTGATGTCGCCGGTGTGGCAACGGTCGCAGCTCTCTTTCGTGGGGCCGAATGCCTCCTTGCCGTTGTGGCAGGCGCCGCAGTACTCACCGTGCTGGTTGCGTGTCTCGGTGATCTCGGTGGTCCCGAGCTCCATGTTGAAGCCGAGCTCCACATGGCAGACGCGGCAGGTGTACTTGGCGCGGTGGAGCCAGTGGGAGAAGACGACGGGCTTCACCCCGTTGGCCTCCGAAACGCGGTTGAGGAGTCGGTTGCCGTAGAGGGCGGGGGCGGGCAGCGGCGGGAGCTTGAAGTAGTGGCCCTTCGCCGAGGCCACGGGTACGACGATCAGGGTGAGGAGGAGGATGAGGAGGGTGATGGCCGTGCGGCGGTCCATCAGAAGACGTCCTTGGTGTGACAGAGGCGGCAGTCGAAGCTCACCGGGAAGGAGACCTTGCCGTGGCAGGCGCCGCAGTACCGTCCGTCGAAGATGTCCTGCATGGTGAACTTGGTGGCCCCCTTCTCCACCCCGAAGATGTCCGGGTGGCACATCTCACAACCGTTCCACACCGCGTGCTTGGTGTGGGAAAAGACGATCTCCGGCATGGCGAATTCGCGCGCGTGCAGGACCACCTCACCGGCGTAGCGAATCGGCTTTCGCTTGCGGGTAATTCCCGGGAGCTCGTCCTTCAGGTGAAGCAGCCCCTTCGCCTCGGCGCCGAGCCAGTCGATGTGGTTGCCGTAGCCGCTCTTCGGCAGCCCCTTGGTGGCGGCGTAAAAGTCCGCCTTCGGGGCGTCGGGCTTGCCCACCGAGTGGCACCGGTCGCACTGCTTGATCCTCTTCGTCTTCAACCCCTGGCGCTCGTCACGTTCCCACCCGAACGCCTCCTTGCCGTTGTGGCAGGCACCGCAGTAGAGGCCGTGGCGGTTGTCCTCCTCGCGCACGCCGGTCTCGCCGGCACGCATGGCGAAGCCGAGATCAACGTGGCAGAGGCGGCAGGTGTACTGCATCCGGTGGTTCCAGTGGTCGAAGACCACCGGCGCCACCTTTGCCTTGGGGGCATAGGTGTCCATCACCACTCGGCCGTACGCCTCCGGCCGCGGGATTCGCTTGCGTACGCCGAAGGTCTCCGCTCGCACCGTCCCCGCCACAACGGCGGTTGCCACTACCACTGCCACAACCATCGCGATCCGTCTCATCGCTGCCTCCCTGGGGTCTGCGTGGATACCGTCCCGAAACTTCTGAGTGTGGTCTTGATGGATAGTAACGACATAAGTTTTATCAATTTTTGTACTTTTTGTGTTCAGTGATGAAAGTGTAATGCATACGAGTCAACGTATACCGTAAAGGTTCGCGTCCGGTAGGTCCGGAGGCGCGCGTGCCTGCTACCGGCGCCACCCTACCGTGCTGATCTGCCGGCCGGCGGTGGCCTGATCACGACGAAAGGAGTGGCACGGGAAGGCGGTGTCGCAGGCGGTGCAGCCGCCCACGAGGTGCACCTGCTCCGGCGGCAGGCCTGCGTCGAAAAGCAGCGCCCGGTTTACCGCCCGCAGGTCGACGTGGGGGCGACGGCCGCTACGCAGCTGGATGGCTGTCCGGCCGGCGTCGCCGAGGTGCGTAAGGGCCGCCACCACCTCGTCGCCCCGCACGTAGCAGCACGGGCCGATGGCGGGACCGAGGGCGGCGTGGCGGTCGGCCCGGGCGCCGCTCGCCGCCCACCACACCCGCTCCACCGCGGCGACGGCGCAGCCGAGCCCGGACACTCGCGAGAACCCGCGGCCCGCGCCGGCGACACGCGAGGCG
>CAZRGD010000355.1:0-3097 GCA_964599505.1 uncultured Nitrospirota bacterium
CCCCCCGCCCCCCCCGGCGGGCCCCGCGCGCCCGCCGGCGGTGTGGTGGTGGCTGGCGGGCGGGTGGCCGGCGCACTCTTAGAGCGCGGTCCCAACTCGACGCTGAACACCTCGGTGCGGGTCGAGCAGTGGCTCACCGAGCTCGGCGTCGCCGGGGCACGCTGCTTCGGACCGCAGGCGGCGTCGAAGCGGTTCATCCTGCGCGACGGACGCCTCTGCGCCCTCCCCACCTCCGCTACCGCCTTCCTCCGCACCCCGGCGTGGTCACTCAAGGGCAAGCTCAGGCTGATGGCCGAGCCCTTCATCCCCAGGCGGCGCGCCACCGGCGAGGAGCCCCTGGCCGACTTTGTCCGCCGACGGCTCGGCCAGGAGGGGCTCGACTACGCCCTGGACCCGTTCGTCTCCGGGGTTTACGCGGGAGACCCGGCGCGCATCGCCATCGACGCCGCCTTCCCGATGATGGTCGGCTTCGAGCGCGACCACGGCTCCCTCATCCTCGGAATGATCCGCACCGCCAAGGCGCGCAAGGGAGACCCCGACCGCCCCGCCAACCGCACCCTCTACGCCTTCGCCGAGGGGATGCAGCAGCCGATGGTCGCCGCGGCGGCGCGCCTCGGCGACCGCCTCCACCTCGGGGTGCGGGCCGAGCGGGTCATCGCCGACGGCGACCACCTGCGGGTCGAGGCGGACCACCTCACCCTCACCGGCCGGCGGGTGGTTTGCGCCACCCCCGCCTACGTGGCCGCCGAGCTCCTGGCGCCGCTCTCCGCGGAGGCGGCGCGGCTCCTCGGTGAGATCGAGCACAACCCGGTGGCCCAGGTCTACCTCGGCTACCGGCGCGACGCGGTCGGCCACCCACTGGACGGCTTCGGGGCGCTGTTCCCGTCGAAGGAGGGCCAGCTCACCCTCGGCTCCCTCTGGTCCTCCACCCTCTTCCCCGGCCGCGCGCCGGAGGGCCACTGCCTGCTGACGAACTTCGCCGGCGGCGCCCGCCGCGCCGAGATCCGCGACATGGCCCCGGCGGAGATCAAGCGACAGGTGGTGGAGGAGCTCACCCCCCTGCTCGATCTCCACGGCGAGCCCGCCTTCGCCGAGGTGCAGGTACTCCCGCGCGCCATCCCCCACTACACCCTCGGCCACACCGCCCGCATCCGGGCGATCGAGCAGGCCCTGGCCGCCACCCCGGCGTTGCACCTCACCGGCAACTATCTCCTGGGGATCTCGGTCTCCGACTGCTGGAAACGAGGGCTGCTGCTGGGCGACGAGCTGGCGGGATAGGGGGCTGGAAGTCGGTTTTCCCCATCCGGGCGATGGAGCACGCAAAGGACGGCCTCAGGAAGGTAGGAGGGGGCCATGCCCCCGATAGACACCGAGCGACCGGCGGATCGGGGGCATGGCCCCCTCCTACCCCACGCCCGGGCAACCCCTCACGCAACCCGTTGCATCTTGTTGGCGAGATCGCGGCCCGAGGTGGCAGGCGGGAGCGACTTCCCGTCAGCCCGGTAGAGATCGATCACCTCTTCCACGATCCGGCACAACTCCCCAAAAACCTCCTGCTCATCATCGCCATGGCAGCCGCCCAGAAGCAGGCCCGGCGCACTGCCCACGTAGCAGCCGTCCTCTTCCGACCACTCGACGATCTTCGCGTATCGCGCGCTCGTCTTCATCTCTGTGATTCCCTGATTGCCGCTCCCCCATCTTCCACCTTAGGCGTCCTGTTGCGTCAAGCTGGCGCGCCAGCCATTGACCGCAACCCCACCGGTGCCGCACAAAGTCCTCCGTGGCCTTTCTCGCCGATCTTCACGTCCACTCGCGCTTTTCGCGCGCCACCAGCCGGTCGCTGGACCTCCCCCACCTCGCCATCTGGGCGGCGAAGAAGGGGATCGCGGTGGTGGGGACAGGCGACATCACCCACCCGGCGTGGCGCCAGGAGGCGCGCGAGCAGCTCCTCCCCGCCGGCGGCGGACTTTTTCGCCTGCTCCCTGAGGGGGAGCGGGAGGTGGCCCAGCGGGTCCCGGCGGCGTGCCGGCGCACGGTGCGCTTCATGCTCACCGCGGAGATCTCGACGATCTACAAAAAGGGCGAGCGGACCCGCAAGGTCCACCACCTGATCCTCCTGCCCGGCTTCGACGAGGCCGAGCGGCTCGCCGCGAGGCTGGAGCGGATCGGTAACCTCCACTCGGACGGCCGGCCGATCCTCGGGCTGGACTCGCGTGACCTCCTGGAGATCTGCCTGGAGGCGGGCGAGGGGGTGACCCTGATCCCGGCGCATATCTGGACGCCGTGGTTCTCGGCCCTGGGGTCGCGCTCCGGCTTCGACGCGATCGACACCTGCTACGGCGACCTGGCGCCGCACATCTTCGCGGTGGAGACGGGGCTCTCCGCCGACCCGCCGATGTGCTGGCGGGTCTCGGCGCTCGACCGCTACCGCCTCGTCTCTCACTCGGATGCCCACTCGCCCGACCGCCTCGGGCGGGAGGCGTCGCGCTACCACACCGAGCTGGACTTCTTCGCCATGCGCCGGGCCCTGGAGACCGGCGCCGGCTACGGCGGCACGGTGGAGCTCTTCCCCGAGGAGGGGAAGTACCACCTCGACGGCCACCGCGCCTGCAAGCAGCGCCTCACCCCGGAGGAGACCCGCACCGCCGACGGCCTCTGCCCGGTGTGCGGCAAGGGGGTGACGGTGGGGGTCCTGAGCCGGGTGGAGCAGCTCGCCGACCGGCCGGCGGGGGTGCGGCCCGGGGTCGCCGCCCCCTTCGTCTCTCTGGTGCCGCTGCCCGAGCTGCTCGCCGAGATCGCCGGCGTCGGGCCGCGCACGAAACGGGTGGCGGCGGAGCACGAGGGGCTCCTGGACCGCCTCGGGCCGGAGATCCCGATCCTCGAGACCCTGCCCCTGGAAGCAATCCGGATGGCGAGCTCACCGCTGCTCGCGGAGTCGATCGCCCGCCTGCGCGCGGGCAAGGTGGTGCGGGAGGCGGGCTTTGACGGCGAGTACGGGCGGGTGCGCCTCTTCGAGCCCGGCGAGCTGGCGCGCGCGATCCACGTCGCCTCCCTCTTCCCCGACCTGGAGGCGGAGGAGCCGCCCGCACCCCAGAGC
>CAZRGD010000356.1:0-3091 GCA_964599505.1 uncultured Nitrospirota bacterium
CCCCACAGGTAGGAGCGAGCTCCTGCTCGCGATTCGGGGCCGAAGGCCCCGCCGGCCCAACGGGCCGGTTTCGCCGCCGGGAGGCGGCTCCTACCCGAAACCCGAAGATACGGTGCCGGCCTCCCGCGCCAGCCACAATGCCGCCCCACCCTTCATCCCCAGCACCCACCCCCTTGCCCGCTGCCGGCGCAGCCGGCGCTTCATGGATTGTGAGGGCGCGGTTTGCCCTCACAATCCATACTCCTCGATCTTCTTCCGCAACGTCGTGCGGGTAATCCCGAGGAGCTTCGCCGCCTGCACCTGGTTGCCCTCGCTGCGGACCAGGGCGGTCTTCACCACTACCCGCTCCACCATCGCCATCACCGTGGCATACGGTGCCACCCCCTCGGCAACGCTCCGGTCGATCGCCTGCTCCACCAAGGTGGCGCAGCGCGGGTCGAGGCCGCCCACCGCGGGCGGCGGGGCCGGGAGCTGGTCGCGCACCGCGTCAGCGGCGAGGTAGTCCACCTTCGACATGACCATCGCCCTCCGCACCGTGTTCTCCAACTCCCGCACGTTGCCGGGCCACGGGTAGCCGGCAAGCAGCTCCACCACCGCCGGCTCGAAGCCACGCATGTGGAGACCAAGCTCGACGTTGAACCGCTGGACGAAGTGGGCGAGGAGGTCCGGGAGATCATCGAGGTGGTCACGCAGCGCCGGCAGCTCGAGGGTCACCCCGTTGAGGCGGTGAAAGAGGTCAGGACGAAATCCACCCTCCTCCACCAGCTCCTCCAAGGGACGGTTGGTCGCGGCAAGGACCCGCACGTCGGGGTGGAGGGAGTTGCTGCCACCGAGGCGCTGAAAGGTCCCATCCTGGAGCACCCGCAGAACCTTCGCCTGGAGGGCGAGCTCCATGTCGCCTACCTCGTCGAGGAAGAGGGTGCCGCCCGCCGCCTGCTCGAAGCGGCCCGCCCGGCCGTGACGATCGGCACCGGTAAACGCGCCCGGGGCGTAGCCGAACAGCTCGCTCTCCAGGAGGTTCTCGGGGATGGCGGCGCAGTTCACCGCCACGAAGGGGCCGCCGGCACGCCGGCTATAGCGATGCAGGGTGTGCGCCACCAGCTCCTTGCCGGTCCCCGAGTCGCCACGGATGAGGATGGTGACATCGAGCTTCGCCACCTGGGCGATCTGCTTGTAGACCGCCACCATCGGGGCGGCGTTGCCGATCAGGTGGTTCCCCTTCAGCCGCTCCTCCGGGGCGACCGCCTGAATCTGGGCGTCTCGGCCGCGACGCGCGACGCGGGTACCACGGCGGATCACCTCGCGCACCGTGTCGAGATCGAGCGGCTTGGTGAGGTAGTCGAAGGCACCCTCCTCGATCACCTGGATCGCCGTGTCCGTGTCGCCGAAGGCGGTGATCACCACCACCGCCACCTCCGGGAGGCGGCTGCAGATCTCGCGCAACAGCTCGACACCGGCGATCCCCGGGAGCTTCCAGTCGAGGAGGATCGCCGCCGGAGGGACCGCGTCGATCGCCGCCAGGGCCGCCTCGCCGTCGGGCGCCGTCGCCACCGCGTAGTCGCGGGCGAGAATCTTCTTCAGGAAGTGGCGGACGCCGGGCTCGTCGTCGACGATCAGAATGGGATCCATGGGCTCGCTGCGCTCGCCGGGGGTGGGGGATGGGAGGTGAGGGATGGGGGAAGGGGAACGGAACTCTAACATTTCATATGCCCCCATCGGTTGTGGCGTAGGAGCCAGGAGCCTGTCGGACTTTGGCGATCGTGACGAGGGAAAGCGGGCTCAAGTCCGACAGACTCCTAGGGAAGCGGTAGGAGCGGGTTGCACCCGCGACCCGGGGCCTGCGGCCCCGCCGGCCCTCCGGGCCGGAATCGGGGGCACAACCCCCTCCTACCAGAGGACCATCGAGTCATTTTGTAGGTGACTTCCATCGGTATCTTCATCAGCCCGAAGGGCTGTTTCCCTGGTCCCTAGCCCCTGGCTCGCCCCCCGGCAGGACAATCGTCACCACCGTTCCGGTGCCCACGGTGCTCTCCACCTCGATGCGGCCGCCGTGGTCCTCCACCCCTTGCTGGGCGATGGCCAGGCCGAGGCCGGTGCCGCCGTGGCGAGTCGTGTAGAAGGGCTCGAAGAGGTGCGCCCGCACCGCCTCGTCCATCCCCGGCCCGTGGTCCGCCACCGCCACCCGCAAGCCGTCACCATCGGAACAGGTCGTCCGTACCGCCACCACGCCGCCACGGGGGGAGACCTGGATGGCGTTGGTCACCACGTTCTCCACCGCCTCCTCGACCCGCTCGGGATCGAGAGGCAGGCGGCCGAGGTCGCGAGGGATCGACAGTTCCACCGTCACCCCCGCCTGACGGCCACGCGCCACCAGCCGCCGGCCGATCTCTTCGAGCAGCGGCGCCACCTCCACCGCCACCGGTGCCACCGGCCGCCGCCGCCCGTAGGCGAGGAAGCTGGTGATCACCTCGTCCATGTGGGCGACGTCGTTGAGGATCAGCTCGCGCTCCTCGGCATCGAGACAGCCGCTCTCCCCCTCCGCCATCGCCTGCATGGAGAGCTTGATGGAGGTAAGCGGGTTCTTCAGCTCGTGGGCGAGGTGGGCGGCGAAGCTACCGAGGGTGGAGAGGCGCTCGCTCTGGATGAGCTGCGCCTGGGTCCGGTGGATCTCCTCGAAGGCCTCCTTCAGCCGCACGGACATCTGATTGAAGGTGGCAGCGAGCTCACCGGTCTCGTCGTGGGTACGCACGGAGATCTGGGTGCCCCAACCGCCCTCGCCGATTTGCCGGGCACCGTGGATTACCTGCAAGAGCGGTCGGATGAGACGACGCGACAGGAGGACCGTGGCGCTCGCGGCGAGGAGGGCGGCAAGGGCGAGAAGGAGGGCGATCTGGACCACCAGGCGCTGCATCCGGGCGCGCGCCAAAGCGCGCGTGACGCCGACCCGCACCAACCCGATTTGCACCCCCTTCACCACCACCGGCAACTCGACCTCCAAGCCCATCCCCCCGGCCTCCGCCAACACCACCCCCGCCCCCCCAACACAGCCACCCCTGCCCACACACAACCCAGCTCAACTACCACGTACCGC
>CAZRGD010000357.1:0-3063 GCA_964599505.1 uncultured Nitrospirota bacterium
GCCGGCGGGTTGGAGGTCACGCCGCAAGCTCCGCATACGTCATCCGCGGCCCGAAGGGCCGTCCCTCCCCTCACCCCTCACCCCCCATCCCTCACCCCCGCGAGCGAAGCAAGCCCTCTACTTCCCCACGAGCGCCCGCGCCGCCTTCGCCTCGGCCCCCTTGAGCCCCATCTCGAGGGCGGCCTTCACCTCTGCTTTCCCCGCCTCCGTGTCGCCGGCGGTGATCATCGCGGCGCCGTGGTGATAACGGACCGCCGGGACGTCGGGGAGCTCGTCGGCCACCTTGGCCAGGGTCGCCACTGCCGCCTTCACCTTGCCCGCCTTGAGCTGCGCCCAGCCGAGGGTGTCGCGGACCGTGGGGCTCTTCGCCACCACCTTCGGGTCGACACGACCGAGGAGCTCCAGCGCCTTGGTCGGCTGTCCGAGGACGTCGGAATAGAGGTAGGCGAGGTTGTTCAGGGGAACCGCCGCCTTCGGTGCCAGGGCGAGGACCGACTCGTAGCTCTTTGCCGCCTGCTCGAAGCGGCCGTCGACCATCTCGCTCGCCGCCTTACGCATCATCACCTGGGCCGCCTTCGGCTCCTTGGCGAGGATCTGGTTGTAGAGGGTCTCGGCACGCTCGCCGTTGCCCTGGCGGCGCTCGAAGTTTGCCTGCAACAGGAGGATGCCGAGGCTGTCGCCGAGCTGTTTGCGCCCCTGGGCGAGGATCTTGCGTGCCTCCTCCGGCCGCTTGCGCACCTCCGCCTCCTCGGCGGCGAGCTGGTAGGCGACGACCTGCTTCGGGTGGCCCTTCAGGAAGTCGGTGGCGATGCGATCGGCGGTCTTCTCGCCGCCCGCGACGAGCTCCACCGCGATGCGCCGCTGGCAGACGTTGGGATCGTCCGGCGCCAGCGCCGCGGCCCGCTTCAGGTGGCCACGCGCCTCGTCCCACCGCTTCTGGCTCGCCGCCACCCCACCGAGCTGGTACCACACCGCCGCCGACTTGGGGGCAAGCTCCGACGCCTTCCGGAGCCGCGCCTCGCCCCCCTTGATGTCGCCCTGGGCGAGGGCGATCACCCCCGCCTGGAGCCAGGTGGCCGCCACCTTGGGGGCAATCTGGGTTGCCTTGTCCGCCGCCGCGGCGGCCCCCGCCGCGTCCCCCTTTTTCAAGCGGGTGGCGGCCAGGGCCATCGCAACACGGCTGTCGGGGACGCTCGCCAGCGATTGTTCCAGGTGGGCGATCGCGTCGTCGAGCTTGCCCTCCTTCAAATCAAGAACGGCGAGCTCACGGTGGGCGACGCTATGCTTTGGACGAACCGCGAGAACCGCCTCGTACTCCCGGCGGGCATCTCCCCACCGCTTCTCCTGCTTGGCGAGGCCGGCGAGGTTGAGGTGGGCGGCGGGAAGCTCCGGGTGGTCCGCCACCACCTTCTGCCACATCGCCGCGGCCCCCTTGCGGTCCTTCTTCGCCAGGAGCGCCGCCCCTTTGAGGTTCATCCACATGGGGTCATCCGGCTCCTTCTGGAGGAGGTCGTCCATGAGCCCCTGGGCACCCTTGAAATCCCTCTGCCGGAGGCGGGTATAGAAGAGGCGGATCTGGGCTCCGCGCTGCTTCGGGTGGGCGGCGGCCGCCGCCTCGAAGCGCGTCGACGCCTTGTCCAGCTCGTTCATCGACAGGTAGAGGTCGCCGAGGGCGAAGGCGAGCTTCTCGTCCGGGGCGAGCTCCTGGGCCTTCTCCAGGGCCTCCGCCCCCTGCTCCCCCTGACCCTCCGCGATCAGCGCCGCCCCGAGGACCCGGTAGAGGAAGCCCGACTTCGGGGCCAGCTCGAGGGCGCGGCGCGCCTGCTTCACTGCCCCCTTGGCATCACCGGTACGCAGGAGGAGCTCGGCAAGGAGCATCTCCACCGGTTTCACCCCGGGGTGCTGTGCCTGCAACACCTTCGCCGCCCCGAGGGCCTGCTCCCACTGCTTGCGCTGGTACTGAGCGAGAGCGAGGTAGAACTCCGCGCCGGCGTGGTTCGGCGCCTTGGCGAGACACGACTGGAGATCGGTCACCGCGTCGTCGTACTCCTGCTGCATGTAGTGGGCGACACCGCGGACGAAGTAGCCGTGGGGGGCATCGGGGAACTCCTTCACCAACTGCTTGCCCTGCGCCAGTGCCACCTTCACCTGCTTTAGGGCGAGGAGGTCCTGACCGAGACCAAAACGGGCGGGGAGCTCGACGCGCCGGTCGTCTTTCAGGGCCTTGCGGTAGATCTCCACTGCCTGCTTGCGATCGCCTGCCTGCTCGGCAAGGTTCGCCTGCAAGAGGTAGGCACGGCCGAGGTGGGGATTCGCCGCCACCGCCTTCACCGCGGCCGCCGTCGCCTCGTCGTTGCGCTTCAGGCGGGCGAGGATCGCCGCCTTGCCGAACCAGGCGCGTGCCTGCTTTGGATCCTTCTGGGATGCCTGGCTATAGGCGTCGAGGGCCTCGGACCACAGCTCCTTGGCCGCGTGGGCGTCGCCGAGAATCGTCAGGGCCGCAGCGGTCTCACCATGAACCCCCATGTAGCCCGAGAGGAGCTCCAGGCAGTCGTCCGGCTTCTTCTCCAGGAGCAGAAGGCGCGCCTCCATGAGCGGCACGATGTCATCGTCCGGCAGCGCCTTCTTCAGACCCTCGAGGAGCTTGCGGGCCGGCTCCGCCGCGCCGCGCTGGAGGTAGCACTCCAGCAGGAGCTTGCGCGCCGCGGGGTCATTCGGATGGGCGGCGAGGGCCGACTTGAGCGACAGGATCGCCCCCTGGAGCTGCCCCTCGGTGAGGTAGCTCTGGGCGTTGCCCATGTGCTTCGTGTAGCGGGTATTGGCGGACTCGCACCCCACCGACAAGAGGGCAACCACCAGCAGCAGGACAGGCCAGACTGAACGGGACACAGACTCCTCCTCTCGCGACAGTGACGTAAGGGCTCGCAAAAAAATATCTCCATGTTTTCACACCCAGATTGGCGTCGGATTGGGTCGCGACGATTGAGCGAAACCGCAAGCGTAGCCGGGCTACGGTGAGGATTTCGCGATTGAGGAGCGGCCGAAGATGGCGTGAAGACGGGA
>CAZRGD010000358.1:0-3061 GCA_964599505.1 uncultured Nitrospirota bacterium
ACTCCTAGGGGTGGGGCCGGCCTGCGGCCGGCGATGTGCGTTTTGTGGGTGGCTTCTTCCATCGTCAGCGCATCCGGCCCGTAGGGCCGTCCGGCCCCCCATCCCCCATCCCTCACCCCCCATCCCTCCATCAAAGATCATGCCCGCAGTACGAGAGGTTGAAGCTCTTGTTGCACACCGGGAAGTCGGAGATCGCCTGATCGCGCAGGGCGAGGGCGAGGCCGAACCAGTTGTGGAACGAGGGGTCGACCACCTTGTAGTGGAGAAAACGGCCGTCACCGTCGGTGGTGGCGAGGTGGCAGATCTCACCGCGCCACCCCTCGGTCAGGCTCACGACGAGGTGGTCGGCGGCGAGGGCGCCCACCGGGGTCGACGGCTCACCCTCCGCCCCCTCGTCCACGACCCGCTCGATGAAGGCGACCGAGCGGACGATCTCGCGCCAGCGGGTCATGGCGCGGGCGAAGCAGTCGCCGGTCTCCATGAGGACCTCCGCCGGCCGGCGGTGGCGGTAGATGCCGGTGGGGTGGTCGCGGCGGCAGTCGCGGTAGAGGCCGCTGGCGCGCGCCGCCGGCCCAACCATGCCGATCGATTCGGCGGTCGCCTCGTCCACGGTGCCGATCCCCTCCAGCCGTGCCCGCACGGAGGCGGAGGCCCAGAGGAGATCCACCGCCTGGCGGGCCTCCTCGAAGGCGGCGGTGGTCGCGGTGGCCACCTCCGCGAGCTCCGTATCGTCGATGGCAAAGGCGACGCCGCCGGGTCGTACGAGGCCACGCCCCATGCGGCTGCCGGTGAGCCGCATCGTCAGGTTGAGAAAGGTGCCGCGCAGGGCGCCGCAGTAGGCGGCGGTAGGGAGGAAACCCACGTCGCCCGCGATCGCGCCGAGATCGCCCACGTGGTTGGTGATTCGCTCCAGCTCCAGGGCCACGGCGCGGATGAGCTCGGCGCGTGCGGACGGCTGGGTGTGGGAGAGTCCCTCCATTGCCTGGCCGTAGGCGATCGCGTGGCCGATCGAGGCGTCGCCCGAGAGGGTCTCGGCGAGCGATGCGGTGCGCTGGGTCGGGCCGCCGACCAGCGCCCGCTCGACGCCACGGTGCTGGTAGCCGAGTCCGATCTCCAGGTGGAGGACCCGCTCGCCGTGGCACTGGAAGCGGAAGTGGCCCGGCTCGATGATCCCCGCGTGTACCGGCCCCACCGCCACCTCGTGGACCTCCTCGCCGGCCACCTGGAAGAGGTGCGGGCCGCCATCGGGGCCGCGTTCGGTTTGGCGTACCGGCTTGAGCCACGGATGGCCCTCGGGGTGGATCCCGTGCTGCTCGGCGAGCTCCCGTTCGAAGTAGTGGGCCGCCAACAGCGCCGGGGTGAGGGCGGGGTAGCGATCCTCCACCGGCGCGGAGGTGAGGCGGATCTGGCGTGCCGCGTCCACCGCCACCGCGCCCAGGAGCCGCAAGCCGCCCGCCACTGGCCAGCCGGTGAGGGCAATCAACCGATCGCCCTGTCCGGTGGCGTCGAGCACCGCCGTGCGGAATCGGTCGATCGTCACCGACGGTACGGTGGCGATCGCCACGGCCTCGCCGTTGTGGGTGGTGAGCCATGGGGTGGTCATGGCTGGACTCCCACCACCGCCACTGCCTGGTGCAGGGCGGTGAGCAGCGGCCGCGGCATCCACAGGCCGAGGGCGAGCAAGAGGAGGATCGGCAGCCACACCACGAGGTTGGCGGTGATGCCCTCGCGGGCGACCACCATCCCCGCCGGGCGCACCCCCATGACCATGTGGATCACGTGGTCGAGGGCGGAGACGAAGATGATCGTACCGCCGCCGAGAAAGAGGATGAGCGGGATCCACGCCGCCTGGTGGACCGCGGCGCGCACGAGGGCCAGCTCGCTCATGAAGATGGCGAAGGGGGCGACCCCGATGAGCGCCAGCATCGACGCCAGCAGCCCGATCCCCCACACCCGGTCGGTATGCAGGGCGCCGCGGATGGTCGCCATCTCGTGGCTCCCGTACCGCTGCCCGAGGCGTGCCACGGAGAAGAAGGCGAGGGACTTGCACACCGCGTGGTTGAGGGTGTGGAAGAGGGCGGCGAAGGCGCCGAGCGGCCCGAGGCCGAAGCCGAGGCAGATGATCCCCAGGTGCTCGACGCTGTGATAGGCAAGCAGCCGCTTGGCGTCGTGCTGGGAGAGGATGAATGCGGCGGAGACGACGATGGAGACGACGCCGAAGAGGACCAGGAGGTGGGAGGCGAAGGGGGTCTGGGTGGCGGCGTTGGTGATCGGCAGGTAGCGGAGGATGCAGAAGAGGGCGGCGTTGAGCATGAAGCCGGAGAACATCGCCGAGACCGGCCCCGGCGCCTGGCTGTGGGCGTCCGGCAGCCAGCTATGCATCGGCGCCAGCCCGGTCTTCGTCCCGTAGCCGACGAGGAGGAAGACGAAGGCGATACGCATCAGGGTCGGGTCGAGGTGGGTGGCATCGCGAAGCATCCCGGTCCACAGGAGGCCGCCGGCCAGGGTCCGGCTCTGCGCCGGGACCGCCGCCGCGGCGATCAGGGTCCCCATGAAGGCGAAGGCGATCCCCACCGAGCAGATAATCAAATATTTCCACATCGCCTCCAGGGACACCTTCGTCGGGTGCAACGAGATGAGGAATGCGGTGAGCAGGGTCGTCGACTCCATCCCCACCCACATGATCCCGAGGTTGTTGGAGATCAGGATCAGGGACATCGCCGTCTGCGACCCGAGCCACAGGGCGGCGAAGCGGCGCGCCTCCCGTGGCGCCAGGGGGTGGCCGCCGTCGGCGGCGAAATAGACCACGGAGTAGAGGCCGCTGAGGGCGAAGACGATCGCCATCACCCCGAGGTGGAAGGCGGAGAGACCATCGGCGAACAACCAGCCGCTGGCGGTGGTGAGAGGCCGACCCGCCCTGCCCACGGCGATGGCGGTGGTGAGCTCCAGGGCGGCGCCGGCGATCGTCGCCGCCACCATCCAGCCGATGGCGCCGCGTCGCCACGGCCACACCGCCGCCACCGCCCCGGCGATCGCCGGGAGGAGAAGGAGGGACCAGAGG
>CAZRGD010000359.1:0-3045 GCA_964599505.1 uncultured Nitrospirota bacterium
GGTAGGAGCGAGCTCCTGCTCGCGATCCGCGGCCGCAGGCCGCGGCAGGCCCGGAGGGCCTGTTTCGCCGGCGGGAGCCGGCTCCTACCCCTCGGTGACACCGTGGCGATGATCGACGCCGTCGCCAAAGACAATCTTGTCGCCTGCCGCGACTCGCACCCCAACCTCCGAGCCCCCCATGCCTGACCTCGTTCTGAAAAACGGCCGTGTCGTCGACCCCGCCAACGGCGTCGACGACACCACCGACATCGCCATCGCCGACGGCTGCATCGCCGCCCTCGGCGATGGCCTCGACGGCGCCGAGTCGATCGACTGCACCGGTCTGGTGGTCTGCCCGGGGCTCATCGACCTCCACGTCCACCTGCGCGATCCGGGGCAGGAGTGGAAGGAGGACATCCTCTCCGGCGGCCGGGCGGCGGCGGCGGGCGGCTTCACAACCGTCTGCTGCATGCCGAACACCCTGCCCACCAACGACACCGGGGCGATCACCCGCGACATCGTCGAGCGGGCCGCCACCGGGCCGGTGCGCATCCGGCCGGTGGGGGCGATCACCCGCGGCCTCGCCGGCGAGGCGCTGGCGGAGATCGGCGAGATGGTGACCGCCGGGGTGGTGGCAATCTCCGACGACGGCTGCGGCGTCCAGGACAGCCACCTCATGCGCCGCGCGATGGAATATGCAAAACCCTTTGAGATTCCGGTGGTCATTCACCCGCAGGATGATCACCTCTTCGGCCACGGAGTGATGAACGAGGGGTGGCGGGCCACGGAGCTCGGCCTCGCCGGTATCCCCAACGCCGCCGAGGACGCCCAGATCGACCGCGACATCCGCCTCTCCGCCCTCACCGGGACGCCGCTGCACGTCGCCCACCTCTCCACCACCGGCGGGGTCGAGCTGGTGCGGCGGGCGCAGGGGGCGGGGCTTTTGGTGAGCGCCGAGGTGACCCCCCACCACCTGCTCCTCACCGATACAGACATGCCCGCCTACGACCCCGACTGGAAGATGAGCCCGCCCCTGCGCTCCGCCGCCGACCGGGAGGCAGTGGTGGCGGCGCTTGTCGACGGCACCATCCAGGCGATCGCCACCGACCACGCGCCGCACGCGCCGGAGGAGAAGGAGCGCCCCTTCGACGACGCCCCCTTCGGGGTAATCGGCCTGGAGACCTGTCTGGGCGTCGTCCTGGCGCTGGTGCGCGAGGGACGGATCTCCCTCGCCGACCTCATCCACCGCCTCACCGCCGGTCCCGCCCGCCTCTTCGGCCTCGACGCGGGCCACCTCGCCGTCGGGGCGCGGGCGGACCTCTGCTGCTTCGACCCGGAGGCACGGTGGCGGGTGGAGCCGGAGCGGTTCTACTCGAAGTCGCGCAACTGCCCGTGGGCGGGCAAGGAGCTCACCGGCCGTCCCCTGCACACGATCACCGGCGGCCGGGTGGTGTTCCGCGACGGGGCGGTGGTGGGGTAGGCGCCTGTCGGACTCATACGGAGGGGTCTCACTCGGCAGCGAAGACGCGCTTCGGCTGGAAAATATGAATGGCCGGATCGCCGTTGAACCCGTCCACGGTGGCACCCACGCCGGGAGGCGGGCACAATCTCCCCATGGCCTCGGTGATCCAATGGCTGCGTGACCAGGAGCCCAAGGAGCCGCCCCTCCTCCTCCTCCTCGGCGAGGAGCGGCGGCTGGCGTGGCGGGCGGTCGACCGACTCCGCGCCAGCCTGGAGGGGATGGACGACCTCGCCTATCTCCGCCTCGACGCGGCGGAGGTGGAGCCGGCGGAGGTGGTGGGTCACTGCCAGTCCCTGCCGATGCTCTCGCCGCGCCTGGTGGTGGTGGTGGAGGGGGTGGCCGCCTGGCTGCCACGACGACGCAATGAAGATGAAGAGGAGGATGTGAAGCCCGGCCGGCCCGCCGCCGACCCCATCGACCCCCTCCTCGCCTACCTCGAAGACCCCAACCCGACCACCACCCTCGCCCTGGTGGCGGACAAGCTCGACGGCCGTGCCCGCCTCACCAAGGCGCTAAAAAAGTTTTCCCTCTCCCTGGAGTGCACGGCGGTGGGCCGCGGCGACGCCACCACCTGGTGCAACGCGATGGCGCGCGAGGCCGGGGTGCGGCTGGGGGGGGGCGTCGCCAATCTCCTGGTAGAGCTTTTGGGGACCGACCTCTCCCGCCTGGAGACAGAGGTCCAGCGCCTCGCCCTGGAGGTAGAGGAGGGGGAGACGGTGGAGATAGCGACCGCCGAGGCGGTCTCCGCCGCGGCGCTGCCGGACGCATGGGCCTTCGTCGGCCACCTCGCCGCCCGCGACCGGGCCAAGGCGCTCACCACCCTCCACAACGTCATCGCCGGCGGCGAGGCGCCGATCCGCCTCCTCGGCCTGATCGCCTGGCAGCTCCGCCAGCTCCTCCGCGCCCGCGCCGGCCTCGACCGCGGCCGGTCGCGACAACAGATCGCCAAGGAGCTGCGCCTCTACGGCAACCGCGCCGGCCAGCTCTTCCAGCGCGCCGCCCGCTTCACCGAGGAAGACCTCCTCACCGCCCACACCCGCCTTTTGCAGGCAGACCTGGAGCTCAAGGGGCGCGGCCTCGACGCCCGCCTCACCCTGGAGGCCTTCGTCCACGACCTGTGCGGCTGACCCCCCTCCCCTCCCCCCCGCACGGGTCGACGAGGGATCGACCGCCGGGCGTGCTTTATAGGGTAATTACCTGGTCCGGCGGGTTGGTGCCGAGGGCGGCGTAGAGGTTGGGAAAGCAGCCGATGGTGGCGCCGTCGACCAGGTGGTCGCTGAGCTCGCGCTCGTCGCAGCACTGATCGCACCCCATCAGCAGGATCCCCTGCTCGCGCGCCACCACGGCGAGCCGCTCGCCGATCGGGTCGCCCTTGGCGAGGACGTAGTTGTTGTCCTCGAAGAAGAACATCCCCACCACCTCGACGCCGTGGGTCCCCGCTTCGAGCTGCGGCAGGATCATCCGGGCGAGCTTGTAGGAGACGGTGTGGCCCTGGGTGGAAAAGATGTAGGCGACCTTCATGGGAGCTCCGGGATCGAGTTAGC
>CAZRGD010000360.1:0-3039 GCA_964599505.1 uncultured Nitrospirota bacterium
GTGTCAAGGCAAGACCTGACCCCAAAACCTCCATGCGAGATTTCCAACCGACAATGATGGACCACGATGTCGTGATTGTGCCGCCGGTGGGCAATCTGCAAACATGAGCATCCAACTGATCCACGATCCGGGAGAAACCATGATGCGTCGCTACCTCGTCCCCTTCGCCCTCGCTGCCGCCCTCGGCCTTACCGCCTGCGCCCACTCCCTGGTCTCCGACCTCGACTCCATGGAGGGGAGCCTCAACGGCATTGAGCTGATGGACAGCGACCACAAGCTCTCTCCCGACGTCTCCGAGGCCCGCAAGGTGATCTCCGAGGCGCGCCAGGCGTACGCCGGCGGCCAGCTCGACAAGGCGAAGGAACTCACCGCCGCCGCCCAGGAGAAGGTGGACGCGGCGCAGGCGAAGCAGTTTGGGCTTTAAACGGGCTACGCCCGTTTAAAGGAGGCGCCTGCGGCGCCGCGGGAAAAGCCCGGGAGGAGGCCCCGTCCTGAGACGATCACCGACGTCTCGGGGATGACACGGGGCTCTTGAAAGCAGGGGGAGGAGCTACGCCCGCTCAAAGATGGCGCCTGCGGCGCCGCGGGATCCCGATCATTGGCGCAGGCGGGCGTCGTGGGCCTGTTCCAGGCGGGTGAGGAGGTCAGCCACCACGACGTCGGCCTCGGCGTCGGTGAGGGTACGCTCGGCGTGGCGCAGCCTGAGACGCAGGCCGATGGAGACCATGCCCTCGGGGACGTGCTCCCCCTGATAGCGGTCGAAGAGGGTCACCGCCTCGACCACGCCACCGAGGTCGCGGCCGGTGGCGACGAGGGTGGCCGCCTCCACCGCCTCGGGGCAGAGGAGGGCGAGGTCGCGCTCCATCGCCGGATAACGCGGGATCGTCTGAAAAACTTGCCCCTGCGCCAACCGTCCGGCCAACGCCTCGACCGAGAGCTCGGCGACCAGGCAGCGGCCGGTGAGGTCGAAGGCGGCGGCGACGTCGGGGTGGAGCTCGCCGGCCCAGCCGAGGCGGGTCTCCCCGGCGACGAGGTCGGCGCCACGGCCCGGATGCAAAAAGGGCTCGGCCGAACGGCGCCACGCTACCTCGCCGACACCGAGGGTGGTGAGGAGTCCGTCGAGGTCGCCCTTGAGGTGGAAGAAGTCGGTCTCCTCCGCTGCCGCCTGCCACGAGGCGTCGGTGCGCGGGCCGCAGGCGAAGAGGGCGACGTGCTCCACCTCCTCCGCCGCCATCTCGCCGGTCTCACCGAAGACAGTCGCCACCTCGAAGAGGTGCAGGGCCGTGGTGCCGCGGCGCTGGTTGTGCGCCGCCGCCTGGAGGAGGTCACCGATCAGCTCGGTGCGCATCACCGCCTGGTCCTGGGCGATCGGGTTGGTGACACGGACCCAGCGGCGGCGCGGGTCATCCGCGGCGAGGCTCAGACGATCGGCGCGCCCCTCGTCGGTGAAGGCGACCATCACCGCCTCGCGGTAGCCCAGCGCCGCGGTGAGGTCGGTGAGTTGCCGGCGCAGACGGTCACGGAGCGCCGGCGGCTCGGCCGGGCGCCCCCCCTTGGGGAAGGTGGCGGGGATGCGATCATAGCCGTACCGGCGGGCCACCTCCTCCACCAGGTCCGCCGGCCGCTCCACGTCGTTGCGCCACGACGGCACGGTGACCGCCACTCCGTCCGCCTCCGGCGCCACGTCGAAGCCGAGGGGGGTGAGCAGGGCGGTGGCGGTGGTGGCATCGACATCGATGCCGAGGTCGCGGCCGGTGCGGGCGAGGTCGAGGTGGATCACCGGCGCCTGCCGGCGGCCGGGGTAGTGGTCGATCGCGGCACCCATCACCCGCCCCCCCGCCACCTCTCCAAGCAGCGAACAGGCACGGTGCAGAGCGACGATCACCCCATCACGATCGACTTGGCGCTCGAAGCGGTGCGACGACTCGGAGTGGAGCTGAAGCGCCTGGGCGGTACGGCGGACGGAAACGGCATCGAAGGAGGCGGACTCGATGAGGAGCCGGTGGGTAGTCTCGCCCACATCGGTGGAGGCGCCGCCCATCACCCCGGCGAGGGCAACCGGACCACTCGCGTCGGCGATCACCAGCCGCTCCGGATCGAGCGGCCGGTCGACGCCGTCGAGGGTGGTGAGCCGCTCGCCAGCGATGGCGCGGCGGACGCGGATCTCGTCGCCGGTGATCCGATCGAGATCGAAGGCGTGGAGCGGCTGGCCGAGCTCGAAGAGGACATAGTTGGTGACGTCGACCACGTTGTTGATCGGCCGGACCCCCACCTGCTCCAGGCGACGGGCCATCCACGCCGGCGACGGACCGATCGTCACTCCCTCCACCGCCCGACAGGTGTAGCGGTGACACAGGGTCTTATCGTCGATGGTCAGGGTGACCGGCGGGGCGCCGTCGCCCACCACCACCGCCACCTCCGGCAGGTGGAGCCGGCCGTTGGGGGCGAAGGCGGCCACCTCGCGGGCGATGCCCACCATGGAGAGGCAGTCGCCGCGGTTCGGGGTGAGGTCGATCTCGATGATCGGGTCGTCGAGGCCGAGGGCCGCCACCACCTCCATCCCTACCTCCACCGTCTCCGGAAGGATGAGGATCCCCTCGCTGGTGGTCGCCAGGCCGAGCTCTTTGGCGGAGCAGAGCATCCCGCCGGAGGCAACGCCGCGCAGCCGCGCCTTGCGGATCTTCATCCCACCCGGCAGGCGACAGCCAGGCAGGGCGACGGCGACCCGGTCGCCGAGGCGGTGGTTCTTCGCGCCGCAGACGATCTGCGCCAGCTCGGTGCCGACCTCCACCTGGCAGACCGTGAGGCGATCGGCGTCTGGGTGGGGTGCCACCTCCGCCAGCCTGCCGACCACCAGCCGGTCGCCGCAACCGGCGAGCGATGCGCCAGGGTTCTCTATCCCCGCCACCTCCAGCCCCGCCATGGTGAGGCCGTGGCACAGGGCGTCGAGGTCGAGGTCGAAGTCGACCAGCTCGCGGAGCCAGGAGAGGGGGAAACGCATGGGGGCTCGCTATGCTCGCAGGGGTGAGGGGTGAGGGG
>CAZRGD010000361.1:0-3037 GCA_964599505.1 uncultured Nitrospirota bacterium
CGCGACAGGGGGCGACGAGGGGTAGAGCGTGGGGGGCGGCAGATGTGGAGAAGGGACGGGCATGGGGGGTGGCGGGGAGGAGGCGGGTGGCGCGCTGCCAGGCATAGCGGGAGAGGTAGGGACCGTCCACCTCGAAGAGGTCGGGGAGGTCACCGGCGGCGGCCGCCGCCTGGAGTTGGGCGTGGTAGCTCCCCTCGGGGAGGAGGGTGAGGTGGACCGGGTACGCCGGAGCAGTGGCGTTGTAGCGCACCACCTGCGCCTCCAGGGTCGCCCGTTCCGCCGGCTGGCCGGTGTGGAACCACACCTCGACCGCCGCCTGGTCACCGCCGTCCCGATGGCACCCCGCCACCGCCACCGCGACCACCACCACCAGCCACCCCCATCGCCGCATCCGGACCGCTCCCATCACATCCCCCCTCACCCCGCAGGGTGCCGCGAACGATCGCTCACCGGAAGTCGCGGCTGCGCGCGGTGGCCACCGGGCGCTCCAGGCGCGGCGGCCAGAGGCGGTCGGCGATGAGGTGGACGACCTCTCCCTGGCGTTGGATGCGGCCGCTCACCGCCAGGAGCGGGGCGGTACGGATTGCCTCAGCAAAGCGCTCGAAGGTGCGGCGCCATACCACCACGTTCACCAGGCCGGTCTCGTCCTCCAGGGTCATGAAGCAGGTGCCCGAGGCGTTGGCCGGGCGCTGGCGGCAGAGGACCGCACCGACGTAACGCAGCCGCTGCCCGTTTGTTGCCGCGGCTACCCCGCGCGCATCCACGATCCCCTGCGCTGCGAGCTGCGCTCGCAGCGGCCCGAGGGGGTGGCCGCGGGTGGAGCAGCGGGTGGTGCGGTAGTCCCAGTCGATCTGCTCGAAGGGGTCGAGGGGGGCGAAGGGAGGGGTCTCTGCCTCGACGAGGGGCAGCGGCGTCGCCACCGCCGCCACCTGCCACACCGCCGTGCGCCGGCCCTCCTCGAAGGGGGCCAGGGCCCCCGCCTCGGCGAGCCGCTCCAGGGTGGCGCGGCGGAGGCGGGTGGTGCGCATAAAGGCGTCGAGGGTGGGGGGAGCGCCGGTAGCGACGATTCGCTCCCCCTCGTCGCGTGACAGCCCGGCCACGGTGCGCAGCCCGAGGCGCACCGCAAACAACTCGGCCCCACCCTTGGGGTCAGCAGCACCCTCAGCCTTGGGGTCAGGCTTGCAAACTTGCAAGTTTGAACCTCGCCGTCGGCCATCAACGGGCAAACTTGCAAGTTTGCAAGCCTGACCCCAAGGGTGGGGCTCCAGGGTGGAGGACCACTGGCTGGCGCCGACCGCCACCGGGCGGACCTCCACCCCGTGCCGCTTGGCGTCGTCGAGGAGGGTCGAGATGGGGTAGAAGCCCATGGGCTGGGCGTTCAGGAGGGCGCAGGTAAACTCCGCCGGAAAGTGGCGCTTGAGGTAGGCGGTGGCGTAGGCGATCAGGGCGAAGCTCGCCGCGTGGCTCTCGGGGAAGCCGTACTCGCCAAAGCCGCGGATCTGCTCGAAGACCTGCTCGGCAAAGGTGCGGTCGATCCCCTTGGCCACCATCCGACCGATCAGCCGCTCCCGGTGGCCCTCGATCGCACCACTCCGCTGCCACGCCCCCATGTCGCGGCGGAGCTGGTCCGCCTCGCCCGGCGTGTAGTCGGCGGCGACCACCGCCAGGCGCATCACCTGCTCCTGGAAGAGGGGGATGCCGAGGGTGCGGCTCAGCACCGGCGCCAGGGACGGGTGGGGAAAGGTGACCGGCTCGGCGCCGCTTCGCCGCCGCAGGTACGGGTGGACCATGCCACCGGTGATCGGCCCCGGGCGCACCAGGGCGACCTCGATCACCAGGTCATAAAAGCTCCGCGGGGCGAGCCGCGGGAGCATCGCCATCTGCGCCCGGCTCTCGATCTGGAAGACCCCCACCGTGTCGCCGCGAGAGGCCATCTCAAAGGTCGCCGCATCCGCCGGCGGGATCGTCGCCATTTCCAGGTCGATCCCACGGTGAGCCTTCAGGAGCCGGAAGCAGAGGTCGAGGTGGGTCAGCGCCCCGAGGGCGAGGAGGTCGACCTTGAAGAGGCCGAGGGCCTCGATGTCGCGTTTGTCCCACTGGATCACCGTGCGGCCCGCCATGGTCGCCGGCTCGATGGGGACCAGCTCGGAGACCGGCTGCGCCCCGAGGAGGAAGCCCCCCGGGTGGATGGAGAGGTGGCGCGGGAAGTCGAGGAGCTGATTCGCCAGGCGCAGGAGGTGGCGCACCGCCGGCGCCTCCGGATCCAGCCCGGCCGCCGCCACCGCCCCGCGCTCCACCTCGCCGTGGCGGTGCAGGCGGCGGGCGAGGTGGTCGACCGCGGTGGCCGGTAGCCCGAGGGTGGCGCCCACGTCGCGCACCGCCGAGCGCGGCCGGTAGCGCACCACGTTTGCCACCATCGCCGCTCGGTCGCGGCCGAAGCGGCGGTAGAGGTGCTGGATCACCTCCTCGCGCCGGTGGTGCTGGATGTCGAGGTCGATGTCCGGCGGCTCGGCCCGCTCCTTCGAGAGGAAGCGCTCGAAGAGCAGCTCCATGCGCACCGGATCGATGGCGGTGATCCCGAGGCAGTAGCAGACCGCCGAATTCGCCGCCGAGCCGCGCCCCTGGCAGAGGATCTGCTGGTCGTGACAGAAGTCGACGACCTCCTTCATGGTGAGGAAGTAGCCGCCGTAGCCGAGCTCGTCGATCAGCGCCAGCTCGCGCGCGACCTGGCACCGCACCGCCGGTGGCAGCCTGCCACCGTATCGCCGCCGCGCCCCGGCGAGGGTGAGGGCGCGCAGCCGCGCCATCCCGCCCGCCTCCACCGGGTAGCGGTAGTCGATCTCGCCGAGAGAGAGGTGGCAGCGGCTCGCCACCTCCACCGTGCGCGCCACCGCCGCCGGGTCGTCTCGGGAGAGGGTGGCGAACCGGTCAGGGTCGCGCAGGGGGGGCTCGCCGTTCGGGCGACGGCGGCGGGCGGCGGTGGGGGGGGGGGTGGGGGGGCGGCGGCCGGTGGGGGAGGGGGGAGGGAGCAGCTGTA
>CAZRGD010000362.1:0-3036 GCA_964599505.1 uncultured Nitrospirota bacterium
CCCCTACCTACCCTCCCCCTCCCTCCGCGAGCCGATGGGCCGTGCCGAAGTGGTGGAACTGGTAGACACGCTGTCTTGAGGGGGCAGTGGGATGTTTCCCGTGGGGGTTCGAGTCCCCCCTTCGGCACCATCGCGCGTCGGCCGTTTGTGCCTGGATTCACCAGGCGGGCGCAGTCTGCCGACCGTGGTACGATCGCGCTTCGTCTCTACCTCCCTAGCTAGGAGCCCCCGTGAGCCGCCTCTTTGTCCCCCATGAGATGCTCGTCCGCTACGACCAGGCCGGGCCGCGCTATACCAGTTATCCCACCGCGCCCCAGTGGACCGAGGCGTTCGCCGCCCCCGAGTTCCGCGCCGAGATCGAGCGCACCAACCGGGAGGGGGATCCGCCGCCCCTGGCGCTGTATACCCACATCCCGTTCTGCGAATCGATGTGCTACTACTGCGGCTGCAACATCATCATCAGCGGCGACACCGACCACGCCGACCCGTACGCCGCCCACCTCTTCCGCGAGGCGGAGTGGTACCAGGCGTTGATGGTCGAGGGACGGCCGGTGGTCCAGTGGCACATCGGCGGCGGCTCCCCCACCTTCATGCGCCCCGACCAGCTCGACCGGCTGCTCTCCGGCTTTCGTGAGCGGTTCCTCTTCGCCCCGGACGCCGAGGTCTCCATGGAGGTCGATCCCAGGATCACCTCCACCGACCACCTCGATGTCCTCAAGGCCAACGGCTTCACCCGCGTCTCCATGGGAATCCAGGACTTCGACGCCGAGGTCCAGAAGACGGTGAACCGCATCCAGCCCTACGAGATGACCCGCGACTTCATGGAGGCGTGCCGGGCGCGCGGCTTCAACGAGCTCAACGTCGACCTCATCTACGGCCTGCCGAAGCAGACGCCCGAGTCCTTCATCCCTACGGTGGAGCAGATCATCTCGCTCGATCCGGCGCGCATCGCCCTGTTCAACTACGCCCACGTCCCGTGGATGCGCCCCTTCCAGCGCCGCTTCGACGAGGCCGACATCCCCGGCGGCGACGCCAAGGTGACCATCCTCACCAACACCATCGAGCAGTTCACCGAGGCGGGCTACCGCTACATCGGCATGGACCACTTCGCCAAGCCGGACGACGAGCTCTCCCGGGCGCAGGAGGACCACACCCTGCACCGCAACTTCATGGGCTATACGACGAAGGCGAACACCGACCTCTACGGCATCGGCGTCTCCTCCATCTCCGAGGTGGGCGACTGCTACGCCCAGAACACCCGTAAGCTCTCCGCCTACACCCGCACGGTCGAGGCGGGCGAGTGGCCCACCATGCGGGGCATCCTGCTCTCCGACGACGACAAGCTGCGCAAACGGGTGATCTCCGACCTGCTGGTCAATCTGGTGGTGGACAAGCCGACGGTCGAGCAGGCGTTCGGCATCGAGTTCGACACCTACTTCGCCGACGCCCTAGAAAAGCTCAAGGAGCCGGCGGACGACGCCCTCATCGAGATCGACGAGAGCCAGCTCCGGGTCACCGAGCTCGGCCGGGTCTTCATCCGCAACCTGGCGATGCCGTTCGACGCCTACCTCGGCCAGCAGGCGGACGGGGCCAAGCCGATGTACTCACGGACGGTGTAACCAAGCGGGGCTCGCAACGCGGAACGCCGCGTTTGCCCCCACAAGCGCCCGGTGCGCCGCCTGCCGGCGGCGCACGGGGCGCTTTTTTTTCGGCCATCGCTCTACCGCGAGCGGCCGAATTCCGGACACTCTTTCACTGTCCTGGGCCACACTGTTTATGAGCAACACAGGCGTCTAAAAAAGGTGTTATGTTCGCGCGGTACGCACCGAAGAGAGGCGGTGCAACGCGCACTCCCTACCTACCCAGGACGGCCCGCTCGGGGTCGTCTTCCCACCGTGGGGCCGAGCCAGGCCCCGTTCACCAACACCTCTCACGGAGGATGGAGCATGAAGAAGCACAACGCATGGTGGCGCCTCGGCGCCGCGACTTTCGGGGCGCTGGTGGTTGCCGGCGGTCTCACCGGCTGCGCCAACTGGTTTGACGGCGGTGGCGGCGGGGGAGGGGGTGCCGCATGTGTCGACGCGGACGGAGACGGCTACGGTGCCGCCGGCGCTGCGAGCTGCACGAACGCCGGCGTCGATTGCGACGACACCAACGCCGCCATCAACCCGGGTGCGACCGAGATCGTTGGGAATGGCATCGACGACGACTGTGACGCAACAACCGGCGACATCATCTCGGGCACGGTGACCGATCCCACCGGCGCCGTGGTCGCCGGCGCCAGCGTCGTCTTCGTGAAGGCCGAGGACGTGGAGGGGGCCGACTCCATCCAGCCGATGGAGGACGTCGCCGAGGCGGTCGTCGCCGGCACCAACACCAACGGTGCCTGGGCCACCACCGCCGCCGACGGCACCTACTCTCTCACCGCCAGCCCGGCGGATGAGAAGTACTTCGTCGTTGTCCTTCCCGGCGACACCGACACCCTCCATCTTCCGGGCGGCCTGCGCTCGGCGGTGACGATCGCCAGCGGCCAGGTGACCACCTCCTCCGTCAGCGGCACGACGGTGGACGTGGAGATCTCCCAGAAGCCGTCGACAACCGCGACCTACATCGGCTCCTCCAAGTGCCTCGGCTGCCACGCCAAGACGAGCCTCAAACACACGCTGCACTTCGTCGGCATCCGGATGATCGACGACACCGGTGTGACCGTGGCAAACGGCCTGATGGACATGACCTCCACCGCACCGTACGACCTCACCGCCAACAACGACGCAGGGCTGGCGGACTTCCCCGCCAGCCCTGGTGAGGTGTCAATCGAGGCTGGGACCGGCAACACCGTCCTTCTCGGCCGGGACGCCAACGGTCTCTACTTCAAGATCGGCGCGACCGAAAACCCGGCGTACCGGGTGGTCGGCACCTACGGCGGCGAGACCGGCAAGTGGAAGATGCGCTACATGACCCTCGTGGGCGCGACCGACGGCCTGCCGGCGAGCGCCTGGGGTGAGGAGAACAAGGACACGGCCGCCGGCGAGAACG
>CAZRGD010000363.1:0-3014 GCA_964599505.1 uncultured Nitrospirota bacterium
GCCCTACAGGCCGCATGAGATGACGAGGAAAACCCCCCACGCAACCAATCGCTAGCCGCGTAGCGGCAAACCACCCCTAGTCCCTAGTCCCTAGTCCCTAACCCCTAACCCCTAGCCCCTAGCCCCTAGCCCCTGCGAGCAAAACGAGCTTATGGACTCCATCCTCGGAAACCTCGGCCGTCTGGTCGGCGACATGCCGCCGGCACGACGCATCACCTTAGGGATCGTGGCACTCATCTGTGTCGGCGCCCTCGTCGCGGTGAGCTACTGGGGAAACCAACCGCAGTACCAGCTCCTCTACGCCAACCTGGAGCCGAAGGCGGCCTCCGCCATCCTCGACGAGCTGAAGAGCGAGAAGATCGCCTATCGCCTCGGTGAGGGGGGCAAGGCGATCTTCGTGCCGGCGGAGCGGGTCTACGACCTGCGTCTGTCGCTCGCCGGCAAGGGGCTCCCCGCTACCGGCGGCGAGGGGCTGGAGATCTTCGACCGCAACGCCATGGGCGCCACCCGCTTCATGCAGGAGGTGAACTACCAGCGAGCCTTGCAGTCGGAGCTGGTGCGCTCGATCACCCAGATCCACGGTATCCGCGGCGCCCGTATCCATATTGTCATCCCAAAGGAGTCGCTGTTCATCGAGGACCGCCAGCAGGCCCGTGCTTCGGTGATTCTCAACGTCGACCCGGGCGAGCGGCTGAAGCCACACCAGGTGAAGGCAATCGCTCACCTCGTCGCCGGTGCGGTGAAGGGGCTAGATGCGTCACGGGTGGCGATCGTCGACTCGAACGGCACCATCTTGCAGAACGACGAGGCGGAGGATGACTCCCCCACCACCCTCTCCGGCGACGAGCTCAACCACGAGTTCACCCTGGAGAAGGAGCGCAAGGAGCGGATCGAGGCAATCCTCGGGCGGGTGGTGGGACCGGATCACGTCATCGCCCGGGTGACCGCCTTTCTTGACTTCAAGCACACCGAATCCACCGCCGAGATTTTCGACCCTGACGCCACCGCGATCCGCTCCCGGCACACCCACGCCCAGACGAGCGGCCACACCGGCGTTGCGCCGGGCGGCGTAGCGGGGGTCGACGCCAACCTCCCCGGCCGCGCCGCAGCCCCCACCCCCACCGCCGCCCCAGTGGGTAAGGACGACCGCGACGAGACGGTGAACTATGAGGTCACCAAGACCGTCACCCGCACCGTCTCGCCGGTGGGCCAGATCCAGCGGCTCACCGCGGCGGTTCTGGTGGATGGCACCTACAAAGAGGTGAAGGACAAGGATGGCAAGGTGAGCCGCGAGTTCGTGCCGCGCACCGCCGAGGAGATCGCCCACTTCACCGCCCTCGTAAAGAGCGCGGTAGGGTTCAACGCGGACCGCGGCGACCAGGTGGAGGTGGTCTCCATGCCGTTCGCCGGAAACGAGGTGGCCACACCGGTGGAACCGGCGCCCGCGTGGCAGCAGTACGTACCGCTGATCCTCGCCGCCGGCCGCTACGTCGCGGTGGTCGTCTTCTTCCTCCTCTTCTTCCTCCTCTTCGTGCGCCCACTCATGCGCCAACTCCAAGAGGCCCAGGTGCAACAACGACGCACCCTGGAGTTGGAAGCACAGCAGAAACAGCTCGCGATGGGTGGCCCCGACGCCCCTCTCGCACTCCCCAGCCAGAAGCGTGAGGAGGAGCTGGCACCGCAAGAGCGCATCGGGCGGGCAATCCAGGACGACACCTCGCGCGGCGTCCAGGTAATGCGTAGCTGGCTGCGCGAGGCGGAGGAGTCCGGATGACCGTCGACGAGCTCACCGGCCCGGAGAAGGTCGCCATCCTCCTCCTGACTCTGGGAGAAGACGCCACCACCCGCGCCTTCCAGGAGATGCGCGACCACGAGGTGCAAAAGGTCGCGGCGATGATGATCAAGCACCAGAAGATCCCACGCGAGATCTCCGAGCAGGTCGTCGAGGAGTTCGGCGAGCGGCTGGAGACCGGCCAGGCGATCTTCCACACCGGTGCCAACTACGTCAGCAGACTGGTCACCGAGGCGGTGGGGGTCGACCGCGCCGCAATGATCAACAAGCTCTTCGAGGAGGAGGAGAAGAAGGTCCGCTTCGGGGCGCTGCTCAACATCAAGCCGCCGGTCATCGCCCGCCTGATCCGCGACGAGCACCCCCAAACCCTCGCCCTGATCCTCGGCCACCTGCCGTCCAGTCTCTCCGGGAAGGTCCTCAAGGAGCTCCCCGCCGCGATCCAGGGCGAGGTGGTCTACCGCCTCGCCATTCTGGAGAAGCCCGACTCGTCGATCCTCGACGACGTCGAAGACGAGATCAATCGGGCGGTCCGCGGCGCCACCTCGCTCTCCATCGACACCGTCGGCGGCGCCGACGTCGCCTCGTCGGTCCTGCAGCATTCGAGCAAGGACGTGAGCGCACGGGTGATCGAGGAAATGGGCGAGGCGGACGAGGACCTTGCCACCCGAATCAACGACCTCCTCTTCACCTTCGAAGACCTCACCCGGCTGGACCGCGACGCCATTCAGGCCGTCCTCCGCGAGGTCAAGACCGATGACCTCGTCATCGCCCTCAAGGGGGCGAGCGAGGAGGTACGCGAGGTGATCTTCACCAACCTCTCCTCCCGTGCCGCGGAGATGCTCGCCGACGACTTGGAGAACATGCCGCCGGTACGCGTCCAGGACGTGGAAGAGATGCAAAAGACGATCGTCACCGTCGTCCGCCGCCTGGAGAAGGACGGGAAGATCAGCATCGGCGGCGACGACGACGCGCAGATGGTTTGAGGTAGCACCGCACCGACGGTAGTGAACCCAATGATGGAGGCGAAGACAAAGATGGATCTGGAACGAGAGAGGGGATGGGGGATGAGGGATGAGAGGTGGGGGCAGGTGCCGGCCTGCGGCCGGCGGATCCACCTCTTCGGCCACAAAACCACCCACCCACGAAAACTGGCCCGAAGGGCCGACCACCCTCACCCCGGCGAGCGTAGCGAGCCCCCCATGGACATCACCGCCATCACCCA
>CAZRGD010000364.1:0-2948 GCA_964599505.1 uncultured Nitrospirota bacterium
GAATGAATAGCGGTAGGAAGGAAGGCAAAAAGTAGAAACGACCCCAGTCGCGGCGGCGAAGGTGTCGTGAAGAAACCTCCCCAATAGACATTGCCGGCCGCAGGCCGGCACCACCCCCTCATCCCCCATCCCTCACCCCCCATCCCGCGAGCGCAGCGAGCCCCATGCCCGACCACTTCCACGATCAGTGCGGTGTTGTCGCCGTCTACAACCACCCGGAGGCGGCGACCCTTGCCTACCTGGCGCTCCACGCCCTCCAGCACCGCGGGCAGGAGTCGGCGGGGATCGTCACCTCCGACGGCAAGCAGCTCCACAAGGTCGGGGCGATGGGGCTGGTGGGGGACATCTTCACCGAGGAGGCGATTTCCCACCTGCCTGGAAGGATCGCCATCGGCCACAACCGCTACTCCACCCACGGCGGCTCGGTGGCGGCGAACATCCAGCCCTTCATGGTGAACTACGGCCTCGGACAGATGGCGCTGGGCCACAACGGCCAGCTCGTCAACGGCCAGCAGATCCGTGAGTCCCTGGAGGCGTACGGCTCCATATTCCAGTCCACCTCCGACACCGAGGTGGTGATCCACCTGATCGCCCAGTCCCTGGAGGGACGCTTCACCGCCCGCATCGTCCAGGCCCTGCGTCAGTTGCGCGGTGCCTACGCCTTCGTCCTCATGGACGAGGAGGGCGTGGTGGCGGTGCGCGACCCGTGGGGGCTGCGTCCCCTGGTGATGGGGGAGGTGGACGGCGCCACCGTCTTCGCCTCCGAGACCTGCGCGCTGGATCTCATTGACGCCCAGCTCGTGCGCGAGGTGGAGCCGGGAGAGATGATCGTCGTCGATAAAGAGGGCATCCACTCTTCCTTCCCCCTGCCAGCGGAGGAGCGGCGTTCGTGCATCTTCGAGCTCCTCTACTTCGCTCGTCCCGACTCCCACATCTTCGGCGTCTGCATCAACGGGGTGCGCAAGCGGTTCGGAGCCCAGCTCGCCCGCGAGGCGCCGGTGGCCGCGGACATGGTGGTCCCGGTCCCGGACTCGGGGGTGCCGGCCGCCTTCGGTTACGCCGCCGAGTCCTCCATCCCCCTGGAGCCGGCCTTGGTGCGCAACCACTACGTGGGGCGCACCTTCATCGAACCGTCCCAGTCGATCCGCAACTTTGGGGTGCGGCTGAAGCTCAACCCGGTGCGCGGTTCCATTACCGGCAAGCGGGTGATCCTCATCGACGACTCCATCGTCCGCGGCACCACCAGCCGCAAGATCGTCAAGATGGTGCGCGACGCCGGCGCCACCGAGGTCCACCTGCGGATCTGCGCCCCGCCCACGACCCACCCGTGCCACTACGGGATCGACACCCCGACGCGCGAGGAGCTCATCGCCTCGGCGCGCACCATCGACGAGATCCGCGACTACACCGGCGCCGACTCCCTCGCCTACCTGTCGCACGAGGGCATGCTCGCCGCCGCCGCTCGTTCCGGCGCCGGCTATTGCACCGCCTGCTTCGACGGTGCCTATCCCCTCACCCCGGCCGTCGCGCCGCGTAACCAGCTCGAGCTCTTTCAGCCATGATCGATCGCTATACCCGCCCGGAGATGGGCCGCATCTGGACCCTGGAGAATCGCTACACCAAGTGGGTGGAGGTAGAGGTCGCCGCCTGCGATGCGCAGGCCGAGCTCGGCAATATCCCCAAAGAGGCGGTGGCGCGGATTCGTGAGCGGGCGACCTTCGACGTGGCGCGGGTGGCGGAGCTGGAGGCGGAGCTGCACCACGACGTCATCGCCCTGCTCACCAATGTCGCCGAGAACGTCGGTGACGACGCCCGCTACATCCACCAGGGGCTCACCAGCTCCGACGTCCTCGATACCGGCCTCGCCCTGCAGGTGAAGGACGCCTCCGACCTCATCGAGGCCGACCTCGACGCCCTCATGGCGGTTCTCAAGCGGCGTGCCTTCGAGCACAAGAAGACGGTAGAGGTCGGCCGTTCCCACGGCATCCACGCCGAGCCCACCACCTTCGGCCTCAAGGTCGCCCTCTGGTATGCGGAGATGGGGCGCAACCTCAAGCGGTTCCGCGCCGCCCGCCACCAGATGGAGGTGGGGATGCTCTCCGGCGCGGTGGGCACCTTCGCCCACTGCGACCCGCGGGTGGAGACGATCGCCTGCGAGCGCCTCCACCTCGCCCCGGCACCGATCTCCACCCAGGTGATCCAGCGCGACCGCCATGCCCACTACCTCTCCGCCCTGGCCCTGATCGCCGCCTCCATCGAGCGGATCGCGGTGGAGCTTCGCCACCTCCAGCGCACCGAGGTCCTGGAGGTGGAGGAGTCCTTCGGCAAGGCCCAGAAGGGCTCCTCGGCGATGCCCCACAAGAAGAACCCGATCTCCGCCGAGAACCTCACCGGCCTGTCGCGGCTGGTGCGCGCCAACGCCGGTGCCGCCCTGGAGAACGTGCCCCTGTGGCACGAGCGCGACATCTCCCACTCATCCGTGGAGCGGGTGATCTTCCCCGACTCCACCATCCTGGTGGACTACATGCTCACCCGCCTCACCCGGGTGCTGGACAATCTGGTGGTCCACGCCGACCGGATGCGGGAGAACCTGGCGCTCACCCACGGCCTCATCCACTCGCAGCAGGTCTTGCTGGCCCTCACCCACGCCGGCGTCGCGCGTGAGGAGGCGTACCGCTGGGTGCAGCGCAACGCCATGCAGAGCTGGGAAGCCCACACCCCGCTCGCCGACCTCCTCGCCGCCGACACCGACGTCACCGGTGCCCTCACCGAGGCGGACCTCGCCGCCTGCTTCGACCTCGCGCCACACCTCGCCCAGGTAGACACCATCTTCAAACGGGTCTTCGGCGACGCGTAGGGCGCATTTCTCACCCGGAATTGTCGCGAGAGCGTGCAGGAATCCTGCGATGCTGGCCGGCCCGTGGTAGGAGCGGGCCATGCCCGCGATT
>CAZRGD010000365.1:0-2947 GCA_964599505.1 uncultured Nitrospirota bacterium
CACCGGCATGGGCGCCGACGGCGCCGCCGGCCTCAAGGCGATGCGCGACGCCGGGAGCTTCACCGTCGCCCAGGACGAGGCAACCTGCACCGTCTACGGCATGCCGCGCGCCGCCATGGCGCTCGGTGGGGCCTCGGCGCAGGCCCCTCTCGACCGTATCCCCCACGCGATCCTCAAGGCGGCGGCACGTTGTGGGGCTGGAAAAGGGGTGGCGGGGTTGGCGGCTATGGGTGGAGGTGAGGGATGACGATGAAGGAACAGACGAGGGGCTTGGGGTTAGGGGCTAGGAGCTAGGGAAGGACAGCCCTTCGGGCTGATGAGATGTGGATGAAAACCAACCACGAAGAAATTATCGCCGGCCGCAGGCCGGCACCACCCCTAGCCCCTCGTCCCTAGCCCCTCGTCCCTAGCCCCTAGCCCCCTGGCTCGCGAAGCGAGCCGAGCGAGCCCAGAGATCCCATGGAGTTCCGTCACAACGCCGCTTTCGCTCGGCCCTCCTGCGTGATCATGGCGGGGGAGTACCACGTGGGCTCCGGGGAGCAGCTCATCGAGACGGTCCTCGGCTCGTGCGTGGCGGTCTGCCTGTGGGACCAGCACCACCATGTCGGCGGGATGAACCACTTCATGCTCCCCGGTGCCAATGTGTCGCTCGAGGAGGCGACCGGCCGCCATGGCCTCTACGCCATGGAGCTGCTCATCAATGACATGATGCACCGCGGATCACGCCGATCGCTCATGCAGGCGAAGGTCTTTGGTGCCGGCAACGTGATGGTCGGGGTGGCGCCGGAGCGATCGGTGGCCGCGGCGAACGAGCAGTTCGTCCGCGAGATGCTCGCCAACGAGGGGATCCCCATCGCCTGCGCCGACCTCGGCGGGAACGCCGGGCGGCGGATCTGCTTCTTTCTCGACACCGGCAAGGTCAAGGTGCGCCACCTCGCCTCCACCGAGGCGACCCACGTGCGGTCCAGCGAAGAGCGGTATCGGGCCAAGGAGGCGGCGGTCGTCCAGGCACCGGAAAAGATGGATGTGGAGCTGTTTTAGGGGGGGCGCTGCGCCCCCCCCCCAGGGGCTAGGGGTTAGGGACTAGGGACTAGGGACTAGGGAAGGACAGCCCTTCGGGCCGATGAGATGCCGATCAGAAGACAGAAGACAGAAGACAGTAGACAGGGGTGGACAGCCCTCGGGACCGGATGAAGTGCCGAGGGAAGCCACCTGCGAGACGATCATCGCCGGCCGCAGGCCGGCACCACCCCATAATCCCTAATCCCTAGTCCCTAACCCCTGGCTCGCGCAGCGAGCCAAGCGAGCCGAGCAACCCCATGATCTCCGTCCTGATCATCGATGACGACGCCGCCACCCGCGCGCGCCTCCGGGAGCAGTTGGAGGCGCGTAGCGACATGCGGGTAGTGGCGGAGGCGGAGGATCCGATCGTCGCCCGGCGGCTGCTCGACCGGGTGCGGCCCGACGTCATCACCCTCGACCTGCTGATGCCGCGGATGGACGGTCTCACCTTCCTGAAGAAGCTGATGGCGGGGCGTCCGATGCCGGTGGTGGTGGTCTCCACCGTCACCCAGGAGGACGCCCCCGCCTGCTTCGAGGCCATCTCGTCCGGTGCCGTTGCCGTGGTCGGCAAGGTTACCCTCCCGCATCCGCGCCTGTGGGCACGCTTCGGCGGTGAGCTTCGCCGCCAGGTGCGAGCGGCGGCGATGAGCGCGACGGGTCAGCTCGGTCGACGGAGCGCGGGTGTTCTCCTGGCACCGGTGGGGGCGCGGGGGCGCTTACGGCCGGTGATGATCGGCGCCTCCACCGGCGGTACCGAGGCAATCGCCTCCATCCTCACGCGCCTCCCGGAGGCATCCCCCCCTATCGCCATCGTTCAGCACATGCCTGCGGGTTTCACCGCCTCCTTCGCCGCTCGCCTCGACAACCACAGCGCGGTGCGGGTGAAGGAGGCGACCGACGGTGACCGGCTGGAGCCCGGCGTCGTCCTGTTGGCCCCCGGCCACGCCCACATGGAGGTCGCGGGGAGCGTTGCCCACCCCACCGTCGTCCTCAAAGAGACGCCGCCCGTGAACCACGTTCGCCCGGCGGTGGACTGCCTCTTCCACACCGCCGCGCGGCTCCTCGGGGCGGCGTCGGTGGGGATCCTTCTCACCGGCATGGGTGACGACGGTGCTCGCGGCCTGGCGGCGATGCGCGCCGCCGGCGCGACCACCATCGGCCAAGACGAGGCGAGCTGCGTCATCTATGGCATGCCGGCGGCGGCCGCAGAGCGCGGTGCCTGCTCTGCCGTCGCCTCCCTCGACACGATTCCCGAGATGCTCCTCCAGGCCGCCGCGGGCCGAGCCGTCGCAGCGGTTCGAAGGTAGGAGCGAGCTCCCGCTCGCGATCCGCGGCCTTTGGCCGCGGCAGGCCCTGCGGGCCTGTTTCGCCGGCGGGAGCCGGCTCCTACCCCGTTTCAGAGACACCCCTATCGGTCGGTCAGGTGGACGGTGGCCAGGCGGGCGAAATCGATGTTCGGCGTCAGGCGGAAGTTGTGTACCCGCCGGTTGACCACCGCGTAGTGGCGCGGCTGCCACAGGGGGATGTAGGGCAGATCGTGGGCGGCGATCTCCTGTACCTCGCCGTAGAGGGTGCGACGGCGCCCCTCGTCGAGGGTGGTACGCGCCTCCTCCAAGAGGCGGTCGACGACCGGGTTGATGTACCGGTTGCGGTTGGCACCGGCGGGCGGCACCGCGTGGGAGTCGAGGATGTAGTAGTAGAGATCCGGCTCTACCACCCCGGTCCAGGTGAGACAGTAGAGCTGGAAGCGGCCCGCTTTGATGTCGCCGTAGAAGGTTCCCCATTCAAAGGCGCGCAGGGTCAGCTCGATTCCCACCGCCCGGAGCTGCTCGGCGATCACCTGGGCAATGAGCCGGGCGGTTTCGTCGGTGGATGACTTGTACTC